>JASFVG010000086.1:0-12999 GCA_050049955.1 Anaerolineae bacterium
ATCCGGGTATTGGTCGCCGATGACCATGCCGTAGTCCGGAGGGGGCTGGTGCAGATCCTGGATGAGGCCCCGGATATGGCCGTGGTCGGGCAGGCCAGCACAGGCCAGGAGGTGCTCCGAGTTGTGCGGGAGACCGACTGCGACGTGTTGGTGCTCGACATCTCGATGCCGGGGGGCGGAGGGCTCGAGGCGCTCAAGCAACTGAGGAGCTTCCGCCCGGGTTTGCCGGTGCTGATGCTGAGCGTGTACCCGGAGAAGCAATATGCGACGCGGGCGCTCGCGGCAGGTGCTGCCGGGTACCTGACGAAGGAGGCCGCGCCGGCTGAGCTTGTTGCCGCCGTATCCCAGGTTGCGCGGGGTGAGACCTATGTGTCGGGTTCGTTGGCTGCCACCCTGGCTCAGCGGCTTAGACCTGGAGAACCCATGCCTCACGAGGCCTTGTCAGACCGGGAGTTCCAGGTGATGCGCATGCTGGCCTCTGGCAGGAGAACGACGGATATCGCGAGCGATCTCTCGCTCAGTGCCAAGACCGTCAGCACGTATCGCACCCGAATCCTCTCAAAGCTCCATCTAGAATCCACCGCCGACCTGATCCGCTATGCCCTCGACCACGGGCTCGCGGAGATGTAGGGCGGGTTTCCATGCCCGCCGCAACCACGGAAGGTCCCATGCCCAACTTCCGACGCTACTACATCCCCGACGCCATCGTATTCATCACCGGCGTGACGCGAAAGCGCACGCCGCACTTCTCGTCTCAGAGCAACCTCGACCTCCTCTGGGAGACGCTGCGGCGCGTTCAAGCTATTCATCCTTTTCGCCTCCTCGCGTACGTCATTCTGCCGGACCATTTCCACTGGTTGATGTGGGTGGAGGACGAGAGCGGTGACTTCTCCAAGGTGCTCCACAGCATCAAACGTAACTGCACGTTGAACTTCAAGAAGGCTCACGGCGTCACAGCGTCCTTCAGCCTGTGGCAAGAGCGGCCCTGGGATCACGTGATTCGGGATGAGCGCGACCCCGGCGGCCATTTCGACTACATCCATTGGAATCCGGTGAAGCACAGGTATGTTGGGCGTCCTGAGGATTGGCCGCAGTCGAGCTACGTTCACTGGGTGGAGCAGGGGTATCATGCGATCGGTTGGGGGCATAGCGGGGAGCCGGAGAGCATTGAGGGTATGTGGTTTGAATAGAGGGGAAGGCGGGTATGGAAACCGGCCCTACGTGGGGTAGGTGCGGTGATGGGGGTGTGAAGCCCGCCGCACGTTGTAGGAATGGGTGGAAGGCGGGTATGGAAACCCGCCCTACGTCTCGTCTTGTAGGAATCGGCCTACAGTCGAGGTAGTGTTTCTCCTACAGACATATTGACAGCCCCAGGCTATCATGGTGCCTGGGGCTGCCGGCGTGTGGTGCACGCGTCTGTAGCTCTGCGCGGCGTCCGTGGGTCGACGACCGGACCGGGCGCGGAAGCAGTGGAGGCTGAACGGAGTCGAAGGAGCGGCAGGATGCTCAGGATCCTCATCGCCGATGACTCGGAGTTGGTGCGAGATCGGGTCAAGGAACTGATCTCGGGCGTAGACGGCACGGAGGTGGTTGGCGAGGCGGCTACCGGCGAGGAGACGCTGGTGGCTCTCGAGAAGTTGATGCCAGATGTGTTGATTCTGGACATCCGGATGCCAGGAGGCAACGGCATCGAGGCCCTTAAGGCGGCCAAGGAGCTCGATCCTGCGCCTACAGTGATCATGCTGACTGCCTATGCGTATCCCCAGTACTTGGAGAAGTGCGCAGCAGCTGGTGCCGAGTACTTCTTCGACAAGGCCACCGAGTTCGAACGTGTCGCCGACGCGCTGGCGGAGCTCCGGCAGCAAGGGAGTGAGGGATGAACGAGAGGGCCCAAGGGGAGTTCGAGGTGCGGCGGGATGAGGACGAGGGGATCGTTCGAAACCGGTCCTGGGGAGATCTCGGCGAAGCCAGCGCGAACCGGCCAATGTCAAGCATCCTCGACATCGCTGAAGTCAAGCCTGGCCCGGTTCTGGTGCCGAATCACTTGACCGAAGCGGGCAAGGTGTCGTCGGGGCCCACGAAGGTCTACGCCCAGATGCTGAAGTCGGACAGGCTTGCGAAGCATACCTTCGTCGGGCTGCGCACCCTCACACGGGTGACCGCCTCCTTCCTGGTGAGAGCGTCGGGAGCCGTTGACGCCAGGGGCTTCGGCGCCGAGGACGAGGCCCTCAGGTGGCTCAAAGGGGACGTGCCAAAGCGGTGAGCGAGCCCGCGATGAGGGGGAGACTGGCGTCACGACGCGGGATGATAGGTTCCAGGTCTAGTGGGATCAAGAAGAGGCGATCGTCAGGTCCCGGGCGTATGGGGTTCTCGATGAGGCGCGGCGAGGGGAATCCAGACAGCGACTGCCGACACGGCGCACGAGCACGGCGACAACCCCGGCTGGCTCATTGATCTTGGCCAGATGATCAAGGCGACGTCGGAAGCGAGGAGGATCCTGGTGGAGGCATCCGGGCATCCGAGCATCAACAAGCATGCTTTCGTCGGCGCCTCGGTCCTCATCAGGACGGTGGCCGGCTTCATTGCAGCCGAAGCCGGTCAGGGGAGTGCCAGGGATCTTGGCACGGAGGGGGAGGCCTTGCGGCGGCTGAGGGAGGGGGTGGATGGTCGACAGCGGCGGGGGATCCAGGACGTCTGATGAGCAACTGGAGCAAGCCTATGATGTGTTCGTTGATGATCGCGGCCTATTGAATCTGGTTTCACTTGAAGTCGTAGGAGACCCGGCGGCCAACACCCGCCTGGCAGAGCTGATTCGACAGGACATTGTCGCCATTCTAGAGACCGACCCCGACATCAAACACAGGATGGTTGTGGATCTGCTCCCCTTGGGGAATGCGGGATATGCGTCAAGGAACGCTAGGAGGACCTACTTGGAGATCTCCTCTAACCCGCAGATCGGCGAGTTCGCCGTCGTGGGTGGCAGCGTGACGGTGCGAACCCTGGCCCGCTTCTTCATCCGTGCTGCCGGAAAGGGCGAGCATATGAGATGGTTCGAAGACAAAGAGGGTGCTTTGGCATGGCTGGCGGAGGCTGGCGGAGATGGTTGAGTCGGAAGTGGCGGCGTACAGGGATTACGTCTCGGCGCGATTGAGCCACCTGTCACCGTTTCTGCAGAGCTACGCGTTGGGCGACTTCTCCGAGACCATTGAGATCCCGGAGGAGGAGGACGAGTTCACTGAGCTGCTCGTGGGGCTGACCTTGATGGTCGACGACATCAGGGAGATGGTGCAGGAGCAGGAGGAGAGAATCGCCAGCCTCGAGCAGGCGCAGAAGGCGCTGTCCGAGTCAGACGAGAGATTCTCCAAGGCTTTCCATTTGAACCCTACTGGAATGGTCATCACCGCGCTGAATGACGGGAAGATTGTGGAAATCAACGATGGCCTCACCGCCATTACCGGTTACGGGCCGGAGGAGTCCGTGGGGCGCACCTGTACCGACGCGGGATTCTGGGTCAGGCCGGATGATCGCGCTGAAGTGGCCGGACTGCTGCGAGCGCATCGAGGATTCCGCGATCTGGAGTTCCGGTTCCGGAACAAAGCCGGTGAGACCCGCCTGGGGTCGTTCTCCGCCGCAGTGGTCTCGCTCCAAGGTGAGCCGTTCGTCATCACGGCAGTCAACGACGTCACCGAGCGAGTGAGGGCAGGGGAAGAAGTGCGAACGCGTGCTCGTCAGCAGGCCGTCGTGGCAGGACTAGGGCAGCTCGCGCTGAGGGGCTCTGAGCTCTCGGTCTTGATGGACGAAGCGGTCGCAATGGTGTCAGAGACGCTGCGGGTGGAGTACTGCAAGGTGCTGGAGCTTCTCCCGGACGGTTCTGCTCTACTGTTGCGAGCAGGCGTGGGCTGGAGGGAAGGGCTGGTGGGACGGGCGACCGTGGGGTCGGGAGCGGATTCCCAAGCGGGCTACACCCTGGCCTCCGACGAGCCTGTGGTCGTCGTCGAGCTGGGCACTGAGAAACGCTTCAGCGGGCCGTCGCTTCTCGTTGACCACAGCGTTGTCAGTGGCCTGAGCGTGATCATTCGAGGACCTGAACGACCCTATGGAGTGATGGGCGCTCACACAACGAGGCCGCGGGCGTTCTCGGGGGATGACGTACACTTCCTGCAAGCGGTGGCCCATGTTCTGGCTGAAGCGATCGAGCGCAGGCAGGCGGAGGACATGCTGCGGCGGCGTGCGCAAGAGCTCGCCGCGCTGAATTCCCTGGGCAGTCGCGTTAGCGCCAGCCTGTCGCCCCAGCAGGTCGTGGACGCCGCAGTTGAAGAAGCCTTCGGCTCCGTCAGCCCTCAGCTGGCAATGCTGTTCGTTCGGGAGGGTGACCGGTTGGTTCTACAGGGCGCCAGTATGGATGGCTCCAGCTACCGTCACGAGGAGATCCTGGTCCACAAGGTGGGCGAGTGCCTGTGTGGCCTGGCAGTCAGCGAGAAGCAACCGGTCTACTCCAAGGACATCCACGACGATCCGCTGTGTACGTGGGAGGAATGCAAGGAAGTGGGTCTGCGCTCCGTGGCTGCCCTGCCCTTGTGGAGCGGAGACGAGGTCATCGGGGCGCTGGCACTCGCCTCCGGCTACGAGCGCGACTTCAGTAAGCGGTCGGCTTTCTTGGAGACGTTGGCAAGTCAGGTCGCCAGCGGGCTACACAACGCCCTCTTGCACGAACAGGTCCGCCGTCACGCGGCAGGGCTGGAGGCGCGCGTCCAGGAGCGGACGGCGGAGCTGCGGGAGGCCCAGGAGCGCTTGATCCGCCAGGAGAAGCTGGCCGTGCTGGGGCAACTGGCCCGTGGCGTGGGGCACGAGTTGCGCAACCCCCTGGGAGCGATCAAGAACGCTGGCTATTTCCTCAACCTGGCCCTCGCGGACCAAGATCTGGAGCCGGAGGTCGCTGAGACGCTGAACATCCTTGAGCGGGAGGTGGACCGCTTGGAGCGGATCATCAGCGATCTGCTAAGCTTCGCACGCAGCAGGCCACCTGACCGTCAAACGGTCGATCTCAACGAGGTTGTCCAGGCGGCGGTGTCTCGCGCCCGCGTGCCCGGCGGGCCGCCTATTCGGGTGGTACTCCGGCTGGACGGTGAGCTACCATCTGTCCAGGCGGACTCCGGCCAACTGTCGCAGGCCATTGAGAACATCGTTCGTAACGGTTTTCAAGCTATGCCGAGCGGCGGACGGCTTGCGATCAGGACCTCTATGGATGGCCCACAGTGGGTCGCCCTGTCAATTTCGGATGCTGGGCCGGGCATCCCGGAGGAGAACCTGGAGAAGGTCTTTGAGCCACTGTATACCACTAAGGCGAAAGGCATCGGGCTGGGGCTGGCCATAGCCAGGGCGCTGATCGAGGGTCACGGTGGGGAGATCAGAGTCGAAAGCCAGGTAGGACAGGGTAGCATCTTCGTAGTCAAGTTGCCCCTGGAGTAGGGTTGGCGTCGGAGGGCTGTTGGCTGCGCGAAAGGAAGGTCTGGTGCGTGCACCAAGCGGTCTGAGAAGCATGTTTGGCGAGCTGCTACCGGGCGGGTCAGGTGAGAAGGCACACCGGGCTCGCATATTGATGGTTGCCGGCCTGGTGCTCGGCCTGGCTGGCACAATCATCTTCCTGTTGCAGACGATCATCCCGGTCTGCATGGCCTCTCCGCCGGCGCCAGGAATCGACCTGGCAACGGATGCTCTGGTGGCACTCGTAGGCGGGCTGGTAGTGTGGCTGGTGCGCGGGCGTCGTTTGCGGTCCGCGAGTTGGATCCTGCTGAGTTTCCTCCTGGCTATTGACCTTGCCCTCCTGTACCTGCAGGGCGAGCCAGCGGCCGACATCGCGGGAGCGCTTGGGCTGTTTCTGGTCGTCGGTCTGGCCTTCGTGCTGTTGGATCGCCGCGGCGCATGGCTGGTCTGCTTTGTGTCCGGCATCTCCTATGTCGCGATCCAGCTCCTGTGGCTGAGTGGTCATCTGACACAGCCGATCGCAAGGGATCCATCCGGTCAGGTGGCCTTCGCCGTGATCACCTGGATGATTGTGACGGGTATCGTCTCTTTGGTTATGTCCTCGACCATGGTGATGCTGCGGAGGCATCGGGAGCATCTTGAGGAGATGGTTGAGGAGCGCACGCGAGAGCTGGAGGAGACCCAAGAGCGACTGCTGCGCCAGGAGCGACTCGCTGTCCTCGGCAAGCTGGCCGGAGGGGTAGCGCACGAGCTGCGCCAGCCGCTGGAGGGCATCAAGAACGCTGCCTACCTGATCCGTATGGACTTGGGGGAGCCGGACGGAGAGCTCGCAGAAGTGCTGGATATCCTGGACAACGAGGTGAGAGTCTCGCAAGGGATCATCAATGGTCTGCTGGATCTCGGACGTCGCAGGCGGCCCCAGCGCGGCAAGTTGGACGTCAACGAGCTGGTCCAGTCGGCGATCTCGCGAGCGAGTCTGCCGGAGAACGTGCAGGTCGAGACTCAACTCGACCAGGAACTGCCCCCAATCGCGGCTGACGCCGGTCAGATCACTCAAGTCCTTAGCAACCTCATCCAGAACGCGGTTGAGGCAATGCCGGAGGGAGGGCACCTCACTGCTAGGACTGCGGGAGCAACCGTGCGACCTTGGGGCCGCGAGTCCGGCGCGACTTCTGACGAGGTAGTGATCTCCATCGCGGACACTGGCGTTGGCATCCCAGCGGAGGACAGGGGGAAGGTGTTTGAGCCGCTCTACACGACCAAGAAGGGTGGCATCGGGTTGGGACTTGCCATCGTCACGACGCTGGTTGAGGGCCTCGATGGAACGGTCGAAGTAAAGAGTAGCCCGGGAGAAGGAAGCACCTTCAGCGTCAGGCTGCCCGTGAGCGCGGAGCGGGCGGGCAGCTCGGCAACGGGGGGGCGTCCGATCGACCCAAAGCACGTCCTCATCGTGGACGACGACGCAGGCATGAGGAGGACCACGGCTATGATCCTCGGACGGAGGGGTTACGCGGTGACCACGGCTGTCGACGGCCTACAGGCCATCGAGTTGGCTAGGAAACAGCCCTTCGACCTGGTTCTTACGGATCTCAGGATGCCCAATCTGGATGGCGTCGAGACCTACCGCAGGATGAAGGAGATCCAGCCGAGGGCAGCAGTGATGATGATGACGGCGTATGGAATCGACGATTTGGTCCAGCAGGCGATGGGGGAAGGGGCGTACTGCATCCTCACCAAGCCACTCGACATCGAGGACGTGGTCACCGCCATTGAGGCCGCGACACAAGCCAGGGAGATGTGATCAGCGGATGGTGGGCCACAACCAGCAATCCGCGCTATGCTCTGCGCTTGCCCGGGGCGAGGCACACAGAGACATGGGCCTGCTCTGCCAGCCTGACGCTGGCCGTGTGACACCGGGACATTGTGGCATCTGATGGAGGGGGCCAAGGGGCGGGCGAGACGTGAAGCGTGGGCCGCGAAAGCCCGTGAAGCGGGACATAGCTACCGTCTCCCAGCCAGGGCTTGCTGGCGAACGGAGGTAGGGGATATGGACGTGAGACCTCGCGTCCTACTCGTGGACGACGACGAGGGTGCCCGGAGGACTCTGTCGCTCATCCTGCGTAGGATGGACTTTGATGTAGAGACAGCCGCAACCGGAAGGCAAGCTCTGGAAAAGGCGCGCGAGGGCGCATTGAACCTGGCGTTTATCGACCTGAGGCTGCCTGACATGGATGGGATCAGGCTCCTCGCGCCTCTGAAGGAACTGCATCCCGATTTGGCTGCGATTATGGTGACCGGCCATGCATCGGTTGGGACGGCGGTAGAGGCCTTGAACGAAGGGGCTTCCGGGTACGTCACCAAACCCGTCAACATAGATGAGCTGTTAGCCGAGGCGAGGGAGGCGCTGGAGAAGCAGCGACTGGCAGAGGCGAAGCGCCGGGCAGAGCAAGCGCTGCGCGAAGAGCAGGACAGGGCCCAGCGATACCTCGACATCGCCGGCGTGATGTTTGTCGCTCTCAACTCGGAGGGAGAGGTCACCCTCATCAATCAGAAGGGATGCGATATCCTCGGCCAGTCCCACGACGAGATCATCGGGAAGAACTGGTTCGATACCTTCGTTCCGCGGAGGACGAGGGAAGGAGTCAGTTCTGTCTTTCGGCAGCTGTTGGCTGAAGAGGCCGGCTTGGCACAGCACTTCGTGAATCCGATCGTGTCGGGGGACGGCGAGGAGCGGATGATCTCGTGGCACAACACTGTGCTACGGGACGACGATGGAGTCCCCTTTGGCAGCCTCAGTTCGGGGGAAGACGTCACTGACCAGGCTTGGGTTGAGGCGGAAAGGGCGCACAGTCACCGGCTGCTGCTGGCCCTCAGCCAGGCCGGCCAGGCGGTGCAGCGAGCGCGCACTCCGGACGAGGTGTACGAGACGGTCGGAACCGAAGTAAAGCGGCTGGGCTTCGACACCACTGTCCTGGCGCTCGTCGACGAGGGTCAGAAGCTAGGCGTGGCGCACACGACCTTCGAGGCCTCCTCACTGAAGGCAGCCGAGAGGCTGGCGGGGATCTCGGTCGGACGGTTCCGGATCCCCCTCTCCCCTGGCGAGTTGTTGCCTGGTGTGCTGCTTGGCAGCGAGACGGTGTTCTTTGATCGTGCCACCGAGCTAGTGGCCCAGGCGGTTCCCAGCCGACTACGACTGCTGGTGGGTCGCCTGGCGGCTCTGTTGGGGCTCGGCCAGACCATCGTTGCACCGCTCGCGGTGGATGAGAGGCGGATAGGCCTGCTGGTGGTCACGGGCGAAAGCCTCACGGAGGCCGATGTTCGCGCCGTGTCGATCTTCGCCAACCAGGCAGCCATTGCGGTCGAGAACGCCCGGTTGCTGGAAGCAGAGCAGAAACGACGGACGATCGCAGAGACGCTGCGCCAGGCCGCGACGGTCCTGAGTTCGACCCTGGAGATTCACGACGTACTGGACTTGATCCTGAGCCAACTGCGCGAGGTGATTCCCTTTGACAGCGCGTCGATCCAGCGGCTAGAGGGCGACGGGCTAGGAATCGTAGGCGTCCAGGGATTCGAGGACCCAGACAGCGTGATGGGGGTGGTCTTCCCACTCGATCCCAAGTTCCCCAACTATGACGTGGTTACCTCCAAAGTGCCGTTGACCATTAAGGATGTGGTGGAGGACCGGCCGCACTTCCGCGCGGAGGCCGACGTGTACGGCTCGGAGCGCATCCGATCCTGGCTGGGCGTGCCTCTGATGGTGAAGGACCAGGTCATCGGCATGATCTCCCTGGACAGGACAGAGGTCCGCCCGTTCTCGGCTGAGGAGTCGGAGCTGGCGATGGCGTTCGCCCACCAGGCGGCTATCGCGATGGAGAACGCACGGTTGTACGAAGAGATGCAGAGCCTGGCGGGTTTCAACGAGGAGATCGTCGAGAGCGTCTCCGAGGGCATCACGTTGACCGACACCCAGGGGGTCGTGACGTTCGCCAATCCAGCGGTGGCGGCGCTGCTGGGGTCCACGCCTGATGAGCTAGCTGGCATGCACTGGAGGGACTTCACCCCCGTCGATCAGCAGGCGGTGGTTCAGGCGGCCGACGAGCGGCGAATCCGAGGCGAAGCTGACCGCTACGAGGTGGAACTATTGCGCCAGGACGGACTGCGCGTTCCGGTCTTGGTTGCCGGCGCGCCACGATACGACGATACCGGTGCCTTCGCAGGCACGCTGGCCGTGTTTACCGACATAGCGGAGCAGAAGGCTGCCGAGGAAGAGCGCACGCACCTGTTGGCGGAGATTCGGGAGCAGGCCCACCAGCTGCAGCAGGTCGTGAGCGCCGTGCCCGAGGGTGTGCTCCTGGCGGATGCCCGCCGGCGAGTGGTCATGCTCAATCCGGCAGCGGAAGACGCTCTTGCGGTGTTGACCGGTGGCAAGTGGAGTGAGGGGCTGACTCACCTGGGTGGACGGCCTATCGCCGAGTTTCTCACCACCCCGCCCCAGAGGCTGTGGCACGAAGCGTCGGCGGACGGGAGAGCCTTCGAGCTGATCAGCCGACCGGTGACGGAAGGGACTGGGCCTGAGGGTTGGGTGCTAGTCATACGTGACGTGACTCAGGAGCGGGAGATTCGGGCTCAACTCCGGCAGCAGGAGCGTCTAGCTGCGGTGGGCCAGCTGGCTGGTGGCATCGCGCACGATTTCAACAACTTCTTGAGTACCATCATGCTATATGCCCGGATCATCCTGTACCACGAGGACCTATCCCCCAAAGTCACATCCGCCGCTGAGACGATTGTCGCCGAGTCCCGCCGCGCCTCCAACCTGGTGGGGCAGGTGCTGGACTTCAGCCGTCGCTCGGCCGTGGCGGCGCAGACGGTCGATCTGGCGTCGTTCTATGGTGAGGTATGTGACCTACTGGAGAAGACCCTGCCCGAGAGCATCCACTTGAGTACGGAAACGGCAGTGGAACCCTGCCTGATCGAGGCGGACCCGACTCGCATTCAGCAGGTGTTGATGAACCTGGCGATAAACGCGCGCGACGCCATGCCGGACGGAGGGGAGCTGCAGATCGCCGTGTCCAGGGTGGCCGTAACGCCAGACCAAGAACCTCCAGTGGTGGGCATGGGCGTCGGTGAATGGGTGCGCCTGACTGTCGCGGACACGGGAATGGGCATCACGGACGAGGTCAGAGCGCGCATGTTCGAGCCATTCTTCACCACGAAGGACCGGGGCCAGGGGACAGGTCTAGGGTTGGCCCAGGTCTACGGCATCGTTAGGCAGCATCACGGATTCATTGACGTGGAGACAGCAGTAGGAGAGGGGACGGCCTTTCAGGTGTTCCTGCCGGCCTCGAGGGCCGACGATGCTGTGGAGGAGGAACTGTTGGTCGTTGAGGCGCCGGGACAGGGAGAGATGATCCTGCTGGTGGAGGATCACGACGACCTGCGCGAGGCGGGACGGCAGATACTGGAAGCTCTGGGGTACCGCGTGCTGACTGCCACAGACGGGCGGGATGCGCTGGAAATGCTCGAGGGCGTATTGGTCGATCTCCTGATCACGGATGTGGTGATGCCAGGCATGGGTGGCAAGGCCCTCATGCGCGAGCTGAGGGAGCGGTATCCAGACCTGCCGGTGGTGGCGGTCACGGGCTACACCCTAGAGGGAGAGATGGAGGAGTTGAGACAGGCGGGCTTCGCCGGCGTGCTCTCCAAGCCGCTCGGCGCCGCCACGCTGGCCCAGGCCGCGCGACGTGCACTGGAGGCGGTTTGAGGAGCGATAATCATCCGCTGCGAATGGGCAGCCGTCGTCAGACTGCCACCATGAATGGCACCGAATCGTACGAGGCGCTAAGGCGGCCGACGTCGATCCAGGACACCGGTCTGAGCACGGGACTGCTGGCGGAGTTGGCGCTGAAGACTATCTACAACGCTGGCGAGATACGAGCGACGGATGTGAGCGACGCGCTGCGGTTGCCGTTCGTAGGCATAACCGACAGGATCCTTGAGCTGCTCGACCGCGAGGAATTGGTTACGATCATCGGAGCGGAGGGATTCGGCCCTCAGGCCTATCGCTTCACTCTCTCCAACAGGGGAATCGCCCGCGTTCGACAAGCGCTGGAGCACAACCAGTACGTCGGGCCGGCGCCAGTCCCCTTGATACGGTACAACGCCATGGTGAGCGCGCAGGCAGTTGGGGAGGTGTTGCTCGACGAGGCAGACCTTCGAGCGGCATTGGATGGGCTAGTCATCAACCAGATGATCATTGACCGCATCGGGCCGGCCTTGAACTCCGGGCAATCGCTGTTTCTGTATGGCCCTCCAGGTAACGGCAAGACCACGATCGCTACCCGGATGGCGCGCCTGCTCGGTAGGGACCCGGTCTACATACCCTATGCAGCATCGGTGGATAGCCACATCATCAAGGTCTACGACGACTTCAATCACACGGCGGTGCGCAGCGCCACGCAGGGTACGGATCGGATGGATATGGAACCGGGTCGGGCGAACCTGGATGAGCGGTGGGTCCTGATCGAGCGGCCCACAGTCGTCGTGGGGGGTGAGCTCACGCTTCGAAGTCTGGACCTGATCTGGGATCCAACCACGAAGTACTACGAGGCGCCATTCCAGATGAAGGCGAACGGCGGGATGTTCCTGATCGACGACTTCGGGCGGCAACAGATGGACCCGCAGAGTCTTCTGAATCGCTGGATCGTGCCGCTGGAGACGCGGGTCGACTTCCTCAGCCTCCACACGGGGAAGAAGATCCAGATCCCGTTCGAGCAGTTGGTCGTCTTCTCGACGAATCTGGACCCGGCCGACCTGGTGGACGCAGCGTTCCTGCGCCGGATCAGGCACAAGCTAAGGGTCGACGACCCGTCGCCTGAGGAGTTCCACGAGGTGTACCGAATGGAGTGCCAGAAGCGAGGAATCGACTGCTCGAAGGACGGGTTCGTCCACCTGGTACGCGAGTGGTACGTCAAGCCTCAGCGTGAGTTCAAGAACTGCCACCCTCGGGACATACTGGATCAGCTAATGGACATCGCCAAGTACAGGCGTCTTGAGCCGGTAGCCACCCCGGAGATGATCGACCGCGCCTGTTCTGCCTATTTCGCGGACCTGTAGGAGTCTGGTATGGTGGAATCCGTTGTGCCCTCGCCCGATGCGACGAGGATCCTGGTCGTGGACGACAGGCCGAGCACGGCCAAAGCGATGGCTGACTTCCTGGGCATGGCGGGCTACGAGGTAGCCGTGGTTCTTGACGGGTCGGAGGCTCTTGAGAGGATCGCTGACGATGTGCCAGACTTGGTACTCCTCGACGTTATGATGCCCGGCATGGACGGCTTCGAGGTCTGCCGGCGGATCAAGGGCAACCCAGCGACGCTTTTCTTGCCGGTGGTGCTGGTTACCGGACTGAAGCAGAGCGAAGACCGACTAAAGGGCGTTGAGGCTGGGGCGGACGACTTTCTGACTAAGCCACCCGACCAGCACGAGCTGCTGGCTCGGGTCAGGTCGCTAGTCAGGACC
>JASFVG010000087.1:0-12986 GCA_050049955.1 Anaerolineae bacterium
CTACCGGCGCGCGAGGGCGACATCACCTACTTCGACGCCAGCTTCTACTGGGTGAAGGTTACAGCACCGGCCGACCTAGTGCTAGTCGCCTCCGGGGTGGAGGTGGTTCGGGAGTCTGTGGAAGATGGACAGGTAGTTACCCTGGCCGCGGGTCCTGCTCGAGGGTTCTACATCGCGGCCAGCGCGGACTACACCGTGGTCAGCCAGATGATGGGAGAGACGCGGGTAAACAGCTTCTCACGCCGGGGGCAAGAAGAGGCGGCAGAGCTGGCCCTTGGGTTCGCGGTAGGAGCGCTGCGGAGCTACAATGAGCGGTTTGGTCCATATCCCTACACCGAATTCGATGTGGTAGGCATTCCGATGATGGCGCTGGGCATGGAGTATCCGGGCATGACGGCCATTACTCTCGAGGTATACGATCTGGGTGCAATGGTTCGTGGGGTGCCCGCGCCAGGGATGATGGAGGGCGTGGTCGGTCACGAGGTGGCCCACCAATGGTTCTACAATGTGGTGGGGAACGATCAGGTGGATGAGCCGTGGCTGGATGAGGCCGTGGTGCAGTACGTGACCGGGCTGTATTACCTCGACACGTACGGCGAGCCGGGTTACCAGGGTTGGCGCGGGTCCTGGATCGACCGTTGGGCGAGGGTCGACCAGGCGGAGATTCCAATTGGTCTGCCAGTGGGCGAGTACTCGGACGGGGCCTACGGCGCGATCGTCTACGGACGGGGTCCGCTGTTTGTGGAGGCGCTGGCTGAGGAAATGGGCCAGGCGGCATTCGACGCGTTCTTGCGCGATTACTACCAGTCTCACGCGTGGGACATCGGCACCGGGCAGGCTTTCCGTCGCCTGGCCGAGGAGCACTGCCAGTGCGATCTGACGGAGTTGTTCACAACCTGGGTCCATCCGGAGGAGTACATCAGCGCGCCCGGGGCCTCTGGTTCAACCAGCAGCGGTCGAGGGATCGAGGGTTGGGCTGTGCTAGCGGAAAAGGATGACTACAGCGATGTCGATATGACGGACCTGCCGGTGGATCATATCGAGATCAAGGTACTGCGCCAGGTCCTTGAGGATGCGGGGTGGGATCCAGCCCAGATCCACGACGTGAAGGAGTTCGATCGAGAGGCCCTGGAGGATGAGCTGGATTGGTTGGAGGCGAACGCACGGGAAGATGACTTCGTGCTCGTCTTCGTGGGAGCCCATGGCCGATACGTGCGGAATGTACTGGCTTGGGGTGCGTTCTTCGATGACGAGTGGGCGCAGATCCCAAGCCGGCGGAGAGTGCTGGTGATGGACACCTGCCAGGCCGCCGACTTCACCCGTGCGGTGTCGGGAGATCCGGCACCCTACCTGACCGTCGCGGCGGTGGACGCAGATGAGTACGGCTGGTGCGGCCTCGAGGAGGAGGGGCTGCCGATCATCGGTGGGGTCTTCACGCACTACTTCGCGGCCGCCTTCCGCGACGAGTCCGCTGACTCTGACGGAGATGGCTGCGTGTCAGTGCAGGAGGCGGCGCTCTTGGCAGAGAATCAGCAGCGCCGTTACATGCACGACGTGGTCTTCGCGGTACCGCAGTTCCTGGAGATGTATCACACCGGTGGCGGCTCTCCGGAAGAGGACCCGACCTTTCCCGATGTGATCATCGATGACGCCATCGGGGAGCCGGTGTGCCTGAGGCTGGAGCATTATCACTAGCGATCGAGGCCCCAACGATCCGATTCGCACCCTGTGCGCTGCAGACTGCGCCACCGTGTAGCACAGCCTGGCCGGCAGGCAAGTGGTCGGAGAGAGCATCGAAAGGAGCGAGCTAGATGACGATGAACACGGACGCGGAGCATAGTCTGCGGTGCATTGAGGAGTTGCACAAGAGGGACATGGCTGCCTCGAAGGCGAGGGACACTGCCACATTGCTCTCGCTATGCACGGACGACTGCGTTATGCTGCCTCCGGGCGAGGATCCGATCGTGGGAAGGGATGCAATTCGGGCCTCGCTCGAGCAGGACACGGTCCAGGAGCAGGACTATAGGATCACCGAGTACGTTCACAAGTTCGAGGAAGTAAAGGTGCTTGGCGGGTGGGCTTACGAATGGGGCATCTTTTCGGCTGCTGCAGAGCCCGTGCGAGGTGGCCGTGAGATCAGATCCTCGGGGAAGATCCTCCGAATCCTGAGACGCCAGCCGGATGGGACGTGGAAGGTGTCCCGGTCGATCTGGAACAACGATCCAGATGGATGACGGGAGCACGGTTTGATTGATCCGTGCCGGCGTACGCGTGCGCCGACATGGAAGGCTTCAGGAGACCGGCACTTCTCGAGTGCCGGTCTCCTGGGCGTTGGGCATCTCGGCGGAGCGTGATACAATGTGCAGGCGATTCCCAGAGGGACACCTCCTCGGGACACATTGCAGCATCAGCCGCTCCACTGATCATGCGAGACAGTGAACGAGGAACAATCTACGCACGACTGCGCGCGGTGTGGCGGCTATCCTGGACAGTCCCGGCCATGGCCGGGCTCCTCTCTGGCGTCCTTTTTGCGATCACGCTGCAGACCCACATCAACGGCAGCAATCACGCCTACGCGACGGATGTGGGTGAGCTCCAGAATGCGCTGCCTCGCTGGGGTACGATTCACTTCTCCGGCTATCCCCTCTATTCGATCACAGGCTCCCTGATCGTCACGCTGCTGCGCCTCGTGGGCGTTGCACCGGCACTGGGGTCGTCCCTGGTGTCGCTACTGTGGGGCGCGCTGAGCGTCGCGGTCCTGGCCAGGCTGGCGCTGGAGTTGGGCGCTGGGCCGGTGGCGGCGCTGGTCGGCGTGCTTGTTGTCCCGGTATCCACGTCGATGTGGATCGACGCGTCACTTGCCGAGGTGCACACCATGACGATTCTTTTCATGGTGCTCACGCTCCACCTGGCCGTCCGGTTTGACAGCACGGGCGATCGGAGGACGCTCATCTGGCTGGCTGCGGTGTTTGGTCAGGGCATCTTTCACGGCCGCTCGGTGGTGGGACTCCTGCCCGCTGTCGCTGTGCTTGTTCTCCCACGGTGGCGGATGGTCTGGCGGAACGCACCGCTCTTGGTCGGGGTGGGCCTGGTCCTGCCACCGCTCCTCTATGTCTACCTCCCTCTACGCGAGTGGATGGGGTCAAGATGGACATTTGGCAACACGAGCACGTGGCAAGGGTTCTGGCGGATGTTCCTGAACATCAAGGCGGCGCGCTTTGCCGAAGTGGAGAAGGAGGTCGTGGGCTGGGTGGAACGGCTAAGGGTTGCGCTCCGCCTGCTGCGGGATGATCTTCCGCTGGTGGTGCACGGGGCGGGCCTGTCTGGCTTGCTGTGCGTGAGTGGGCAAAGCAGGGGCCGGTGGCGGACGATTGCGGCGCTGATACTGGCTGTGCTGCCGTACATGCTTGTACCGGTGCTGATCTACGCCGGGTTCATCGGCGACGCGATTCTGGCGGTGAAGGTTCCGGTGTCACTATTCACCGGACTGGGCTTGGCGCTGCTAGTTGGCAGGCTCCAGGATTGGCGGCCGACCGCTGGCTTCGTGGCGCTGGGCCTGGTGGTGGCGGCGATTGCCGTATCGGGCTGGCGCAACTACCCTGACGTGGTCGAGATCACGCGAGACCGAAGTGTGGAGGAGGTCATCGCCATCGCGGATCAGGCGGCGAATCCGGAGGGCGCTACGGTGCTCATGGTGCCCTGGGGGCGGGGCTTCTGGGGCATCGCGTACGCGCAGGCGTATCGCCGGCAACTTGGGGGCGTGGACCTTGTCGACCACAATGCGCCGTTCAAGGACATTGTGGCGCGGGGCGACAGGTTGCTGACGCTGAGCGAGACGTTCTACGTTTATCCGGTCGGGTGGTGGGAGCGGAAGCTGGGGCCGATCGCCCTGGAGACGTATGCACCTGGCGTGATCGAGATAGAAACGGAGCCCCGCCTGGTCGGCGGGGCGGTGGAGCGGTTTCGTGTGAACGAGGATCTGTCGATCGCGTCAGGTGAGGTAGAATCAGGCGGAAACGAGTATCTGATCCGCGCGGAGTGGCTGGCAGAGCGGGCTCCCAGCCGTGACTACAGCGTTGCTGTTCACCTGGTCTCGCGCGTTCCCGCGGAAGGTCCGGAGGACGTGCTGGCCCAGGCGGACAGTCGGCACCCCGTCGAGGGGTGGTATCCCACGACGCGGTGGATTGGTGGTCAAGCTGTCCAGGAGGTGTACCGACTGGAGGCGACGGAGGAAGGGGCACTGCCCGTCGCGGTGCGGGTCACGGCGTACTACGTCGACGAGGATGGTGTGTTCGTGAACGGCGAGTGGCTGACGCTGTACCTGGACGTGGATGAGTCGTAGGCGGGCTCACCACGCCCTCTTGGCTTCAACCACAGATTACACAGATTCGACAGATCCTTGAGTATCGGGCAGCGGGCGCAACCGCCTACCGCGACCGCATATCCAGGTCGGCGATCATACCTCGGACTGTCTGGGCAAGCACCTCGATATGCAAGTCGCACACAGCGTATACCGCCTCCGCGTCAATATCGAAGTAGTGGTGACTGAGCACATCTCGCATCCCCATGACCCGTTTCCATTCAACCTGAGGGTATTGGGGCAACAGGCCGCCTTCGGTGATCCCGTCAACATGCTTGACGCTTTCGCCGATGGCAATCAGCTGCATGCAGATGCCGTCGAAACGCTCTCGTCCCGATTCGGAAGAGGTGAACTCCTCAGGAGAGGTGACGGCCTCGAAGCGTCTGGTGATCGTAACAGCGGACCAAAGGATCTGGCGCAGTATCTCTGTGACCAGTTCGGCGTCATACATAGATCGCTTCCTGATCAATCCGTCGCTTCAGGAACGCGTTCATACCTTCCCGATAGCGGACAACGTCGGTGGGCAGGCTGAGGGACTCCTCGAGCTCCTGCTTGACACCGATGAGGGTCAAAAGGTCCGGCTGGTCTAGTTCGATCACGATGTCCACGTCACTGGCAATGGTGGTGTCCTGCCTGGCGACGGAACCAAACACGCCCAGCCGGACGATGCCGAATTCGTCCTGCCTGCGATCGCGGAATCTTGCCAGGGCACGCAGAACCTCATCACGCTTCATCAAGCACCTCCCGTCAGCGATTCGCATCACGACAGGTTCCTCTGAGGAACAGCGCGGGAAGGGTACCCCATTACCGGTGAGCCGTCAAGTCATGAGGCGTTGGCGCAAGGGCCCCGCCCCGTCGCGGGACGAGTGACGGCATACGATGGCAATGAGGACGGAGTGTTCGTCAACGGCGAGTGGCTGACGCTGCACCTGGACGCGGGTGGAGCGTAGGCGGGCCCGACTCACGTGTTTCGCCTTGGCCACAGGTTTCGCAGACTCCACGGATCATGGGATATTGGGCACCGGGCAACGCCACCTAGAGCGACGACGTGCCGATTCCACTGCTCGGCGCCGAGGGAAGCGTAGGACGCTGCAATCCAACCATCAAGTCTCGAGCGGGCTTCTTGTTGACAGGCAAGACGGCGAGGGGCAGACGAAGCCCTGCCAGCCTGCGTCTGTCGGGTGGCAAGCCCGACTACGTATGTGACGACAGTTGCTCGAGTAGCGCCTTGGCTTCCTGAAGATCGGGCGTGTTGAAGCCCTCGGTGAACCAGCCATAGATCTCGGCAAGGCGTCGTCGGGCCATTTCTCGCTTGCCCTGCTGTCGCCACAGACGAGACAAGCTTGTCGTCGCGCGCAGCTCCCACGACTTGGCACTCTGCTGGCGGGCCACTTCAACGGCGCGGTCAAGACTGGCTTCAGCCTCGGCCTCATCCCCCCGCATCAGCAGTAACTCCCCCTTGAACCGATGAAGCTCTGCTTCGTAGTACCGTTCATCCGTCTCCTCAGCGAAAGCAAGGGCCTTGGCCAGCGCGCTCAACGCCTGCTCGACCTGCCCGGCTATCACATACCCCTCGGCCAGCATGCCCAGATAGTGAGTCAGGTGCATCCGTGCGCCCATAGCCTGCCAGCCAGCCAGGCCTTGAAGCATCTGCGCTATTCCCTCTTCAACCCTCCCGGCCTCGGTTTGTGCCCAGCCTACCTGGATACCCGTCCCCGCCTCAAAGAGCGCAAACGGCTCGACAGTCGGCGCATGAGCTTGGAAAAGCTGTCGGGCTGCCCGGCCCTCGCGGCGGAGGTGATGGAACAGTCCAGCAATGCCGAGGACAAAGCTCAGTGTGAAAGGATGATCGAGCTCTCGAGCAAGGGTAATCGCCTCCTGGCTTCGCTTCAGTGCCTGATCCGGATAGCCAAGGAACCACAGGGCCCAGGCAGACCATATTAGCGAGGTTGCGCCGGGGTCCTGCCCGAAGTGGAAGGCGAGGGACCGGTGTTGCTCAGGGTCGTAGAAGGCGCTCAGCTCCTCAAAGTGGGCTCGAGCCTGTGCGAATTCTCCCAGATAGATCGAGGTGAGTCCCGGTGCCCAGTTCGCCACCGCGACCTGAAGCGGGTCCTGGATCCGCTGAACCAGCCTGAGGATCTGTTCGCCCAACTCGCGTGCCGTCTGGTGCTCTGCCCGCGTTGCATAGAACATCCACAGCAGCAACAGCGTCGGGAACAGCTGCGGTGTGTCACCTATCTGCCGACACAGCTCCCGCGCCCGTGCGTAGGTGCGGCTCAGTTCCGGAGCGGCGTAGCCGCTGGACGCCAGCAGTGGTACGGCCAGGGCAAGTTGCAGAGTGAGTTCCTGCTGTGAGCGCTCCAGGCGATGGTCTTCATCGTCGGGGTCCGGCAACGTCTCAAGCAACGCCAACGCCCTGCTGATATGGGCGATGCCCTCCCTGTTGGCGGACAGCCGCACAGCTCGATCCCCGGCCTGGCGCAGGTAGTCTATCGCCTTGGCCGCCATCCCCGCTTCCTGGAAATGCCAGGCCAGCTGCCCAGCATTGGCCGACATTGCCTGTTTCTGCCCTTCATAGAGGGTTTCCAGGCTGCGTCCGACAGCCTCGTGCAGGTGCGCCCGTTCCACTTGGTCCAGGCTATTGTAGAGATACTTCTGGAACAGGATGTGCCGAAATCGGTAATGGGACAGGCGTTGACCGTCTATCCGCAGGATGCCCTGAGCTCGCAACAGACGATGCTTCCTGTCCAGCTCGCTGCTCAGTTGACTCACCATCTCCCGCTCGTCGGCCTCTCGGACCCGGGCCAACACCTCGGCGGTGAACGTCTCGCCCTCCACGCTGGCCACCCGGAGTGTAGCCTGCAACGGCTCCGCCAGACGGCCGATGCGCTCCGCGACCACTGCCTCGACCCGGGGCGGCAGCGTCTCCCAATCCAGCGCCGGCCCTTCAATCCAGTGGCCCTCGCGGTCCTGGGTCAGGTCCCCTCGCTGCTGCATACCGCGCAGCAATTCTACAGTGAACAAGGGATGGCCGCCGGTTTGCCGGTGGAGCATGTCTCGGAAACCGGCCTCCAACCGGTTTGGCTCGGTGTCTAGGAAATCGTCTACAAAACCCCGGGATTCAGCCTGCCCCAGGTTCACCGTGATGTCGCCAGAGACGCGCTGAAGCTCGTTGACCACGGCCTCGAGGGGATGGCGTTCCCCGTCCCTACCCAACGACACCTCTTCCGGTCGGTAGGCGCCGACGATGAGGATGCGGCTGCCGGCCAACTGCCGGCCCAGGTGAAAGAGCAGGTTGATGGACCCCGCGTCCGCCCACTGCAGGTCGTCGACGAGCAACACCAATGGGCGTTGGCGCCCGAGGGCCTGCAACACGCCCGCGAATTGGTCGAAAAGGTCACTCTGCTGCAGGGTGGGGGGAGCAGGGCCAGGCGCCTGGCGTTGCATGAGGCCATCCAGGCGAGTGATCCAGTCCATCCCACCGCAAGGGTAGGCCAAGGCACGCTCAATGAGTGGAGTACCTGGAACGAAGGTGTCGATCAGGTCCGGTCCGTCCTCCACGAGTGCCTGCGCCGCAAGGGGGAGCGTATTCCACAGGCGGAGGGCGTGTTCCCTCGTCATAGCCCCCGCCGCCCACAGCGCTTCGACGCCTCCGGTCAGCAGCCCCAGGATCTGGCGAAAGGGCAGGTATGGGTCGCCGACGCCGGTATAGGCATTGCAGTTTCCGTCGGCGACGACCAGGTCGGCATCAGCGTCCTGGGCCCGCCGGGCGAACTCCTGGAGCAAGGCCGTCTTGCCGCTGCCGGCCTCCCCGGTGACGAACACGACACGACCCTGGCCGGCCAGCGCAAGTTCAAGAAAGCCACCCAGCTGCGCCAGCTCCCGCCCCCGAGCGACGAAGACAGGTCGTTCGACTTCGACCGGTTCATCCTCGTATAGGAAAGAGGGGGGTTCGGGGGTACGAATGGGGGATGTCGCTGGTGCCTTCAACGTTCCGTCGCGAATCTGGTTGTACAGCCCCGTGGTTTCCTCTGCCGGCTCGACGCCCAGCTCCTCGGCCAGAAGACGGCGGCAGGTCTCGTATTGAGCTAGGGCAGCGCCCCGCTGACCGCTGAACGCCAGGAGACGCATCAGGAGCTGATGGGCGGCCTCCTGCCAGGGCTCCAATTCCACCTGGCGCCAGGCAAAGGCGCAAGCCCGCTGGTATTCCCCGCGCCGCTCGTAATACTTGGCCAGCCAGTGGAGCGCGGACAGCGCTTGGCGCTGGAGCCGCTCGCGCGTGAGTAGAGACCAGTCTTCGAAGGCAGGGCTGTCTCCCACAAAGAAGCCTTCCAAGAAGCTTCCACGATACAGGGCGACCGCTTCCTCTAGCTCGTGGGCGACGGGCGGGTCCGTCTCCACTAGGGTCCGGAAAGCGGCCACGTCGAGCCAGTGATCGCTGGCCGCGTTGAACTGGATCGTCTCGCGGGTTATCAGCAGGAGAGGCGGGTCGGCGTGGCGGTCACCGATCGCTGTGCGGAGGTTGGCCAGGGCGTTGCGGAGATTGGACCGGGCTGCACGATCGGGCCAATCGGCCCAAAGCAGCCCAGCCAAAGAATCGCGGCGATGCGGCCGGTCGGACTCCACCGAAAGATACGTGAGCAGTGCGCGCACCTTGTCGGATTCGAAGCCAGTGACCGGTACCTCGGCCAGCACGACCTCAAGAGGGCCCAACAGGGACAGCGACAGAGTAGCCATCGTACGTCCTCCCGCAAGCGCTGCGCGGAAGCCCAAGCAGACCTGTGCTTCAGGATCATTATACCATTGCGGCAGGAATGCGAAAGCCCCCTTCGGTTCCCGTGCGTTTTCTCTACGTCTTCCTTGCGTGGAGTTGGTATGGTGATAGTGGCGAAAGGGACAGGCCAGTGAGGTCGTCTGCAGGACGGGAGGAGGAAGATCAATGTATCGGTCACCTACGTACGCTGGTCAGCAAACCAAGAGCATATTCGTCGAGATATCGGAACGGAGCGCCGAGTCTGCCCGGCTGGTGCAGCAGGCGCGACAGGCCGAGCCGCAGGTATTGCCCATGCCGAGGCGCTTCCTGGCTCGCTGGGCAGCGGCCCTCCGGACTCACAAGTTGGAGCGACTAGGCAAGACGATCAGGGAGCTTCGGGGCGAAATGGCTGGTCAGGCAATGTCGGCCGGGACGGAGTCGGGCTAGTTGAGGGCGCAGGAGATCGTGACGGGGGGCCAGCCGCCCGAGCAGCAAGAGACAGCCTACGTCTCCTATCTTCTGCGCCTGTGGCCAATGAGGAGGATGCAGGGACTCGTCTGGCGCGCATCGCTCGAGAGCGCGCGCACGGGCGAGCGCCGGGGCTTCGCCGACCTGACGCATCTATGTGCCTTCCTGGAGGAAGAGGTCACTCAGGTTCAGCAACGCGACTGGCCCCGAGCAGAAGGTCAGAACAAGGACGGAGGAGGAGACCACACCGTGAAGGATGCTACTGATCACTCTGGGGCAAGCGAATGATGAGGAGGCACATCGAGGTTTGGAATCAACTGCAAGCGCCTCGCGGCTGCGTCAACGAATATCGCGATGATGGTGCCATCGGTCCTGCTTCTGGTGACCACGGCTTCGGCTGGAATCCCGATTGTGCACCGCGTGTACGTGGGTGGCCCGGACGCCTGCATGGGATGGGCCCGAAGCCTGGATGCGACTGCGACTTCTCTCTGGTGGCGATCCTGCGCGCCGGTAGTAGCGTACCGGCCCAGCTTACCGATCAATTCGGAAACGGTGTGGGGGGCTATGGCGCAGTCATCGACTGTCACTTTGTCAGCGTCAATGAAGCCTGGGCAAGTGGTTGGACTGTCCACGGGACGTGGTTCGGCGTTGACGTGACCGGTTGGCCTGTCGGTGTCAGGGTTCGCGACAATGGACTGTCTGCGAGCGACACCTGCGAGCAGCAACCAGATCTGCTGCAGCTCTGTTTCCCTGAGCCGCAGCCCGAAGGGAACGTTCTTGGGTAGCCGGTGTTGAGCAGCCTGCTTGAAAGGAGCTAGGTCGATGTCACTTTCCACGTATTTCATGATAAGGGCGATTGTCGCGTTGCTCTTCGGAATCCCACTTGCGCTGGCCCCAGCAGCTCTCGTCTCGATGTATGGTCTCACGACGGACCCGGTCGGAGTGCTCATGGCACGCCAGGTTGGGGCGACGTTGATCGGGATCGGCGTGCTATGCCTGTCGAGCCGAAGGGCCACAGAGCTCAAAGCGCTGCGGGCCATCACCCTCGGTCTCTTCATCGGCGATACCGCCGGGTTCATCACATCCCTCGTAGGCCAACTCAGCCCCGGCGCAAGCCCGCTTGGCTGGGTCAACGTCCTCATCTGGCTATTGCTGGCTCTGGGCTTTGCGTACTTCCGATTCGTGAAACTCAGGGCTGGTTGATCGAGCCAGATGCAAAGGAGTCCGCCTCGTGAGCATTACTGGCTCCTGAGTGGGTGTGTCCGTCGTCTGGCTCGCCTATGGCGTGGGGTTCGCGTTCGCACTGGGATCAATCTCGTCAACCTGCGGTGTCGACCTGGATCCGGCTGGGATGCTAATTGCACGATACCTGGCCAGTGCCTTTCTGGGCATTGCCCCGATCTGTTGGTCTGGGAGAGGCGGAGACAGCGACAGGGTACGAGGCATCACCATTGGCCTGGACGTCACGAACAGAGTGGGTTTCCTCGCCGGTCTTGTCGGGGTCCTGTCCGGCGTAGTCAGCGTACTCGACTGGCGGAACGTCGTTAATCTGTTGTTGATGGCACAGGGTCACGGATGCTTCGGGTTCATGAGGCCGAACGCCTCGCGGGGACGACACTGGAGGCGTGACCCGCGAGAGCTTGGAATGCTCGGCTCTAGCGCCCTGAGAGCTGGGAGGCCAAAGAGGTAGTCTGCGCGCAGTGATCAGTCACTGAGACGCTCTTCGCTCGACAGCGTCTCTTCGGCACTGCACAGCGGCTCGACGCGGTACTCCGCCCGTTCGTCGCAGGTGAGGGCGCGGAGGTAGCGGTTGGCGTAGGTCCAGTCGACCAAATCGTCGAGGGACAGATCGGCCATCTGCCACTCGATGAGGTCGCCGTCGAGCGAGGCAGAGAAGGCAGTTTGACCATCGGGGCTGAAGGTAAGGCCGGCCACTATTGCTGTATGACCGCTGAAGCGGTGCAGCTCCTCGGCCGTCTCCAAATCCCACAGAATGATGACTCCGTCCATCGCGCCCGAGAGGGCATGGCGACCGTCGGGGCTGATACTCACGCTCCACACCATGGCTTGATGGCCTTGGTAGCGACGGATGAGCCCGCCCGTCGCCACATCACACTGCAATAGGTCGCCATCGGCCGAGGCGAACAGGGCCGTCGTCTCATCCGGACCGAAGGCCACGTCGAGGACCATGTCCTCGTGGCCGGCAAAGCGGCGTATCTCCTGGCCGGTCGCCACGTCCCAGAGTGCTGCGTTGGTGAGGTAAGCTGAGCCAGTAAGAGCGAGGCTTCCATCACTGCTGAAAGCGATGCTGGTGATGTCGTCGGTCGTGTCGAAGCGCCGGATCTGCTGGCCGGTCTCCAGGTCCCAGAGGATCAACTCTCCCGGTCCCTCGATCTCAGCATCAAAAGCCTGTGACCCAGAGAGGGCGGTGCGGCCATCGGGACTGATGGCGACGCTCCTGACGATGAATTGATGCCCGTCGAAACGGCGGATCTCCTCACCCGACTCTAGATCCCACAATACCAGACTCTGGGCACCCGAGCCGCCGAAACCGTCGGAGGAACCGACCAGCGCACGCTTGCCATCGGGGGTCAAGGCGATGCAGTTAGGACAGACTGCGACCGCATCCCCCTCAAGCCGACGTATGACCTCGCCCCGCTGGACATCCCACAGAACCTTGACGTCCGCCATGTTGCCCGTGAGAAGGCGGGAGCCATCGGGGCTTACTGCCAGAGCGAGCATGGGCGTGCCATCGGTCGGGAAGCGGCGGAGCTCGACCTGGCCCGCAAGGTTCCACAGCGCTAAGGTGTCGTCGTCGTAGCCTGAGAGCGCCAACTTTCCGTCGGGGCTGATTGCGGCAGACCCGGCCCATAGACTGGCCTGGTTCTCAACCCTCAACGTTTGCACGGCCCGCCAGCCCTCAATGTCCCAGACGCTCAGAAAGCCCAAGGTGAGTATGGCTGTACGCCGATCGGAGCTTACGGCCAATAGATCCGTCGTGGCCCCAAACCCTTGCTGGCGAACCTCCTCGCCGGTTTCCAGGTCCCACAAGCGGACTGTGTTGCCCCCAGTCGACAGCACAGTGAGTCCATCCGAAGTGAAGGCCACTCCGGTGACCTCATAGACGTGCCCCTCGAATTGGTTAAGCGAATCGCCGGTCGCAAGATCCCACTGAATGAGCGTGGCGTCGTCTGAGCCGGAGAGGGCGCTCTTGCCATCGGGGCTGAGGGCGACGGAGTTGATCCCACCACCGTGACCTTCGAAGCGGCGGATGGGCTCGCCGGTGGTCACCTCCCACAGGATGAGCGTGGAATCGTCGGAGCCGGAAAGAGCCGTCAGGCCGTCGGAGCTGAAGGTCACGTCGTTCACGCCGCCTGTGTGCCCCTCGAAGCGGCGAACCACCTC
>JASFVG010000088.1:0-12879 GCA_050049955.1 Anaerolineae bacterium
CCAGCTTGAAACAACCTCCGCGATATCGTGTTCCTCGATGGTCTCGTCGAGCTGGTTCTCTTGCTGCCACATCCCCCGCTTGAGATTGAACTCGGCCTGGAGGTTTATGCGGTTCGTCTTCAGCTCTGCCGCACGCTGATAGTCCTCCAGCGCGCTGGCGGCATCGATCTCCGTCTGTAGCTGCTGGAGTTGCCCGTGCAGTTGCTTGAGCTCTGGCGGCAGGGTGTGAAGCGCAACACGCAGTTTGGCGGCTGCCTCATCCATCAGGTCGATTGCCTTGTCGGGCAGGCGCCGGTCTGTAACGTATCGATGTGACAGGCATGCTGCTGCTTCAATGGCTTCGTCCGATATACGCACCTTATGGTGCGCCTCGTACCGATCGCGCAACCCCTGCAGCATGAGGATGGTTGTTTCCACTGTCGGCTCTTCCACGAATACTGGCGCGAATCGGCGTTCCAGCGCGCCGTCGCGCTCTATGTACTGTCGGTACTCGTCGAGGGTTGTCGCACCGATGCATTGAAGCTCCCCTCGGGCCAAGGCGGGCTTCATCATACTGGACGCGTCGAGCGCTCCCATGCCGGCACCCGCTCCAACGACATTGTGCAACTCGTCGATGAACAGAATGATCTCACCTTCGGACGACTGTATTTCCTCGATGGTCGCCTTCAGGCGCTCCTCGAACTCCCCGCGGAAGTGAGTACCAGCCACCATCGCAGCCAGGTCGAGCTGAACGACCTCGCGGCCCATGAGTATCTCGGGCACGTCGCCCTCGGCGACCTTCTGGGCTAGGCCCTCGGCGATGGCTGTCTTGCCTACGCCGGGCTCCCCGATCAGCACCGGGTTATTCTTCGTACGTCGACACAAGATCTGAACCACGCGGAGAATCTCGTCATCGCGCGCGATCACTGGATCCAGCTTTCCCTCGTGAGCCATCTGAGTCAGGTTGCGGCTGTACTTCTCCAACACACGATAGCGGGTCTCAGCTCTCGGGTCGGTCACGTGCTTGCCGCCACGCAGCTCCTTAATGGCCTCGTAGATCCTATCCTTGGAGATGCCCTTCTCTCGGAGGATTCGCGCCGGCAACGTGTCCCTCTCGCTGGCAATCGCCAAGAAGATGTGCTCCGTGGATATGTAGTCATCCTTCAACTGGTTCGCCTCGTCGTTGGCTTGATCGAGCACGCGCTTCACGCGCGGAGTAATGAACACCTGCCCCATGCCGCCGCCACCATAGACGTTGGCTTTGGCACTCTCTTGTAGCTCTTCGTCAAGCCTCCGCTTGACCTGCTCGACGTCGGCACCGAGGCGTTCCATCAGATCGGAAATCACACCCTGGGGCTGCTCCAGGAGCGCCAGGAAGATGTGCTCTGTGTCTACCTGGGTGTGTCCGTAACGCGCCATAATCTGGACGGCACGCTGCGCTGCAGACTGCGCTCGCTCGGTGAAACGGTCTAATCTCATCATTGGCCTAAGCTCTCCCCTGGCCCTCCCTTGACGTCAACCCCTGGCCGTGCAGGGTGTTTTCGGGGGTCATTGTCGATGATTATAGCTGACATCGCCGGAACAGACAACGACACACACGGCGTAGCCACTGCGCCATCGGTCGCCCGGACCTAGGCAACTGGCACGCCAGCCGCGTTGGCTTGCGGCAAGCGCCTCCCGCGCGAGCGCCGAGCTGATCCATCTGCCCATCCTGTCTACGAGCCCCGATAGGATCAGGCTCGCGGAAGAGAGGACGTCACTAAGTCGGCGGGCACCGCGTGTTCCCACTAAGGTGCGGAGTTCTCGTCGCGCTATGCAATGGACCCCGCTGGCTCCAGTTTGCCAAAGACCAACCGCCCATCCCTGGCATCAACGCGTATTCTGTCCCCCTCCTGGAACTCACCGCGCAGCAGGGACAAGGCCAGTGGATCCTGCACCTCACGCTGGATGACGCGTTTGAGGGGGCGGGCGCCATAGACCGGGTCATATCCCACGTCGGCCAGATAGCGGCTCGCCGCTTCCGTCAACTCCAGTTCCATGTCCCGGTCCGCCAGCAGTCTCCGTAACCGACGCATCTGAATACTGACGATCTCCCGCAGATCCTCCTTGGTCAGGCTCCTGAAGAGGATGATATCGTCGATCCGGTTCAGGAACTCAGGGCGGAAGATGCGGTCCATCTCTTCCATCACCTTCCCCCTGGCCGCCTCAATGCCCAGTTCCTTGATCCACCGGCTACCCACGTTACTCGTCATGATTACGATCGTGTTGCGGAACCCCACTGTGCGACCGTGGCCATCGGTCAGCCGCCCCTCGTCGAGTAGCTGAAGTAGGGTATTGAATACCTCCGGATGGGCCTTTTCGATCTCATCGAACAGCACTACGCTGTAGGGGCGACGACGGACTGCCTCCGTCAACTGACCGCCTTCGTCGTAGCCCACGTAGCCTGGCGGCGCACCGATGAGGCGGGAGACGGTGTGCCGTTCCTGATACTCGCTCATATCGATGCGAACCATCGCCTCCTCGGTGTCGAACAGGAACTCTGCGAGGGCCCTTGCCAGCTCGGTCTTGCCCACTCCCGTCGGTCCCAGAAAGATGAAGGTCCCTATCGGCCGGTTCGGGTCTTGCAGGCCGGCCCGAGCGCGCCGGACGGCGTTCGCCACAGCGGTAACCGCCTCATCTTGGCCCACAACGCGTAGATGGAGAGCCTCTTCCATCCGTAACATGCGCTCTCGCTCCCCCTCCAGCAGTTTGGAAACAGGAATACCGGTCCACTCCGAGACCACCTCGGCGACCTCCTCAGGGCCGACCTCCTCCTTGAGCAAGGCACCTCCCTCCTGGAGCTGCCTCAGGTGCTCCTCCTGCCGCTGGAGCTGTCCTTGCAGATCGACCAGCTGGCCATACTGTAGCTCCGACGCGCGCTCGTAATCCTGGACGCGCTGGGCCTCCTCAATCCGGTGTCGAACGCGATCCATTTCCTCCTTTGTGGCTTGAATCGCGTGGATGGCGTCTTTCTCCTGCTCCCAGCGCGCGCGACGAGCTTTGCTCTCCTCTTGCAGGTCGGCCAAGTCCTTTTCCAGGGTAGCCAAGCGTTCCCGGCTGGCCTTGTCAGATTCCTTCTTGAGTGCCTCTCGCTCCATCTCGAACTGCATGATCCGGCGGTCGACCTCGTCCAATTCCGACGGCTTCGAGTCGATCTCCATCCTCAGGCGCGAGGCAGCCTCATCGATCAGGTCAATGGCCTTGTCCGGCAGGTGCCTATCGGCGATGTAGCGATCGCTTAGAACTGCCGCCGATATGCAAGCCGAGTCCTGAATATGGACGCCGTGATGTCTCTCGTAAGGGTCCTTGAGACCTCGGAGGATGCTAATAGTATCCTCGATCGAAGGTTCCTCCACGTAGACCGGCTGGAACCGGCGCTCTAGAGCGGCGTCCTTCTCAATGTACTTCCGGTACTCGTCGAGCGTCGTCGCCCCTATGGTATGGAGCTCACCGCGCGCCAGCTTCGGCTTTAGCATGTTGCTCGCGTCGACCGCCCCCTCGGCTGCGCCTGCACCGACAACTGTGTGCAGCTCATCGATGAACAGAATGACCTGGCCTGCGGCGTCGGTCACCTCCTTGAGCACTGCCTTAAGACGCTCCTCGAATTCACCACGATACTTGGCACCGGCCACCAGGGCGCCCATGTTAAGTTCGATGATGCGCTTATTCTTCAGCCCCTCCGGCACGTCTCCCCTCGCGATTCGCTGTGCCAAACCTTCAGCGATGGCGGTCTTGCCTACGCCGGCCTCGCCGACCAGCACCGGGTTGTTCTTGGTGCGGCGGTTCAGGATTCGCATCACGCGCCGAATCTCGTCGTCCCGACCGATGACGGGATCCAGCCTTCCTTCCCGGGCCAACTGCGTCAGGTCCCGCCCGTACTTCTCCAGTGCCTGGTAGGTCGCCTCCGGGTGCTGGCTGGTCACCCGCTGGCTGCCTCGAACAGAGGCCAGGGCGCGCAGGACTGCGTCCTCTGTGATGCCATGGGCCGACAGGAAGCGAGCAGTGTCCCCACCGCGGGATCCAGTCAGTGCCAGAAGAAGGTGTTCGGTGCTTGCGTACTCATCGCGCATCCGCTGGGCGGCCTTCTCCGCTTCTTCCAGAACCTGTGCCAGTTGACGCGACATCCCCACTTGGGCCGCCTCGCCTCGGATGCGTGGCCTCTTGCTCAATTCGCCCTCAAGCGACAGGGCCATATCTTGCGGACTGACGCCCAGCTTCCCGACGAGCTGCGGCACGATGCCATCCGCCTGCTGTAGGAGGGATAGCAACAGGTGCCCGGGGTCAATCTGGCCATGGCTAAACGCATCTGCCAGCGACTGGGCCTCTACTACTGCCTCCTGCGCCTTTTGCGTGAATTTGTTCAGATTCATAGTAGACTGAATTCGCTCCCAACCAGGCATACCGTCCTGGTAGGCTGTCCAAGTCTGGCTCTCGGTTTACCGCACGAGGTACGTACTCAATCGCGACGACCACCATAGGCCTCGCTTACTTCACAATAATACTGGCTTTGTGTTAGAGTCCCGTTAGCGCGGTGTTAGACCCACATATGAGAGGGAAAGAGACAGGAGCCGGGGACGGGTTTCACCGCCTGTCTCCAAGCAACCTTGTAGGTGCCTTTTTCAGCTCGGGGGAAGGCCCAAACTGGCGACTCGAACGCGCAGCGGCCGACGGCGCACTTGCCACAGACCTCAGCAGGCCCAAGATACCCCAGCATAGTTCCCGACTTCAGGCACCGTTCCCAACAGCTCTGCCTGTCGAAGCCAGCACGACTGCCTAGAGCGCCTACTGGGCAGCCAGCGATGCAAGCCCGACAGCTGCCGTCGTAGTAGTAGAGGCAGCGCTCCCTGAGTCCGGTCGTGGCGATAGGCAGTTCGGCACCAGTCACCGGGCTTCCGAACCGCCCGGCGCACCCTACGTCGGTAATGACCATGTGGTGCAGACCGAAGCTGCCCAGTCCGGCAATCGCGGCCACGCTCTTGTGCGATCAACGGCTAATCAGCGTCAAGGGATCGAAGTTGTCGGTTGGGGGCTCAGCGACCGCGCGAATTCCGCGCTCAGCTAGCAACTTTATGAGGTGCTCGGTGATCCGGCTGAGGAGTTGATTCGTCTCCACGCGGGTCAGGGCCCACTCGCGGGCCACCGTCTCACGATGTCGGCTGTTCGCCCGCACCACGCTTGTGTCGAACGGGACAAAGAACGCGACGACCTATCGAGCGCGCGATCGCAGCTCCTCAGGCCTCATATGACCCGGGACGGCTGCGCCGAGCGCCCCTGAGAAGCCTGGGTCAATTGCTTTCGCATACACCACGAGCGGGGCGCGGTACCGAGTGACCGTGTCGGCCTCCGCGACGTCACGGCGGACGGTATCGGTGATCAGCCGCGTTAGATCTCGAGGGTTGTGCTGCATCAGCCTCGGCCTACTGCAACCCTGCTAGGCGGGAATGGAGTGCCCCGCGCCGAAGCACACAGACGCGGGGCAGAAGGCGCTACCAGCGTTGAGCTCGAGTGGCTAATACCGCAACAATGCCCCGACGCCGAACACCTGTGCCTTCGGGTTGTCATCCACCACCTGGACCTCACCGCCATCCTCGATCACCTTCGTTACCAGGGCCTCGGCCGCGTCGGTGATCTCAACGAAATCGCCCCCACAAAAAGGGCATTGCTTCAAAGCGTGATCGGTGAGATAGGCGCAGTGTTCACACTGATACCCTGGCTCATGGTAGTGACGATCAATCACCAGGGTCTGGATACGACCTTCGTGAGCCGCTCCCAGCGTGTCCGCCAGGCGGATCACACCGTTTCCTCCCTTAGCGGCAGCGGTGAACACGGCATCCACCAGCGCCGCCTTCCGCTTTTCCTCAACCTCTCGGATCAATCCCAAGGAGAGCTCGCGTATGGCTGGCTCTGAAGCGTTCAGGTCAGCGCTTAGTGTCCCAGTCACTTTGTCCTGCAGATGCTTGGGCAGTGCTTCCTCAAACCGCGCCACTGTCCGGTCCGCACCCGTCAGAATGAGCCGCCGGGGTTCGTATCGCTGACAGAAGCTCTGCAACGTCTCAACCGCGTCGCGGATGTTACGCTTCACGACCTCTTGCTCGTGCTGGCTCGAGATGGGGGCACCACCGCGGCGTCCGTGGCCACCGGCGGATCCCCTTCCTCGCTTCAGCTTGCGCACATCTTCACCTACAAACTCGGCCTTGGCCCGTAGCTCGCCTAGATCAAACAGGAAAAGGCGAAGCTGCCGTCGATCCACCACTGCCACCGCGAAGCTCCCGTAGGCGTCGACGAGTTCCGCCATGGGCGAAAGGTAGGGGCGGTGGGCAACCGTCACACCGGAGGCGACCGGGATGGCAAGGGAGAAGTCCTGCCAGAAGCCCTCCTTCTGGCTGGAGAAGATCACGACACCACGGCCAGACCAGTCATACTCGTGGTCAAAGAAAGCCTCGACGGCCTCGATATCCTCGGTGGCTGCTGTCTCTTCAGCAGACTTCAGTAGTTGGCGCAGCTCCAGCCTATACTCATCCCGCGTACGTTCAGTAGGGTCAACGTTAAGGTAGACACTCAGAACTGGTGCCTCGGCCGTGTAGGCCGCCAGCGTTCGTAGGTCATCACGATTCAGCATTGTCTCACTCCCATTGTACTGGCCATCAGCCATTGGCGGCCAACCGTTAGCTCAGCGCGTGTCGGCTGAACGGTGGCCGCCGCCAAATGCCTGCCGACTTCAACATCCAACACGTGGTAAATAGCGATGGGTCACTGCCTATGGCCTTTCGCCCAACGTCAATCGAACCTCAATGTCCATCCCGTCCCGAACTACCGTCAATGCCACGTCCTGTCCCACCTCAGTGTTGCGCACAAGGTAGGCTACCAGGTCATCGAAGGTGCGCAGCTCCTGGCCGTCGATCGCAGTGATGATATCGCCGCCGATCACTACCGGGCGACCCCTGAACTCGACTTGACGATCGCCGCCCTGCAGGCCAGCCTCCGCGGCCGCCGTCCCAGGTTGGACTTCGGCGATTAGGACCCCCTGCTCGACGGGCAGGTCGACGGTTGTCGCCAGCTGCGCCAGAGTGAGGTCGTTGCTCGACGTGATACCGAGATATGGGTACTCGTAGGCTCCCTCTGCGATCAGACTTGGGACGATGCGCTTGACCGTGTTGACGGGTACGGCAAACCCAATCCCGGCATTCGCGCCGGTGTTCGACCGAATGGCCGTATTGACGCCCACGACACGCCCCCGCAGGTCGAGGAGCGGTCCGCCGGAGTTGCCAGGGTTGATGGCTGCGTCGGTCTGGATGACGTCCGGATTGGAGAACGAACCGCCTTGCTGCACCTGCGACCTGAGCGTGCGCCCTATGGCGCTGACCACACCGGCAGTCATCGTGCCCTGCAGACCGAACGGATTGCCGATGGCGATCACCTGCTGGCCTGCCTGTAAGGCATCTGAATCGCCCAACTCCAGCGCTGTCAAGCGATCGGGTGAAACGTTGGCACGGAGCACAGCTAAGTCGGAGTATGGATCAAGTCCCAGGATATCCACATCGTCCGAGACCGAACCGTCCGAGAAAGTCACTTGAAGCATGTCAGCGCTCTCCACGACGTGGTTGTTCGTGACAATGTGGCCATCCTTGTCGATCACGAAGCCAGATCCGCTGCCGAGCGGCATCAGCCCGGCACCAGTCTGCCCCAGGACCTCAATGTAGACCACGGCCGGATTAACCCGCTGGTAGAGGTTTGTCAGCAGTGTGTCCTCAACGTCCAGTTCAGCCAGCTCTTCCTCCGGGAGTGAGGTAGGGGTGGCGATCACGACAACGGGAGGAGATGTGGGCTGAGCCCGCGGCGTGGGGGTTGGCTCGAACACCAGGTCCGGCGTGTTGCATGCCAGGGCCGGCAAGGCCAGCAGGGCAACGAGAGCGAGCAGACGTTTCATTGTGTCCATCAACCGCTTCCTTTGATGCAGGCTAACTCCTCGAAGAGTTCACGTTCGCGGGTGCTTAGCTTCTCCGGAACGTGAATCTCGATGGTGGCAAGTAGATCGCCGAACTGGCTTGGCCTACGGGAATTGGGCATCCCCTTGCCGCGAAGCCTGAATGTCTGCCCACCCTGCGTACCGGCGGGAATCTTCAGGGAGACATCGCCGGCCAACGTGGGCACCCGTGCCTGACCCCCAAGCACGGCTATGCAGAGGTCTACTTCCACAACGCAGCGCAGATCGTCGCCGTCGCGCTTGAAGACGGGATCAGGCTCAACAGTGACGTTGAGATAGAGGTCTCCGTTCGGGCGGGCACCGGAGCCAGCCTGGGGCTTGAGTGGAATACGCACCGTCGACCCGCTTCTCACGCCGGGAGGGATCGTGGCCCGAATCCGGCGACCACCGCTCTCCAGTATTCGACTGGTGCCGTTGAGTGCCTCCCGCAGTGTGATGGTTATGTCTACTCCCGCTTGTTGTCCCGCGGATGCAGCCTGATACTGGGCACCGCCTGCCGCATTCCGGAAGGCATCCTTGACGCTGTGTACCCGCTGACCACCCCGGGCACCACCAAAGATAGCATTGAAGAAATCGGAGAAGGCCGCGCCCCCTGAGCTGCCGAACAGGTCCCCAAGGTCACCGCTCCAGTTGACACGGGTCGCCCCGGGCGCGCCAGTGAACCACTGCGACCAATCGAACTGGCCCGGACTGCCCCCGCTACGTTCCCACTGCTTCCAGCTGTGGCCTAGCCGATCATACTTGGCGCGCTTGTCCGAATCGCTCAAGACCTCGTAGGCTTCGTTGATCTCCTTGAACCGCTCCTCAGCGTGATCGTCGTTGGGGTTTGCGTCGGGGTGCCACTGGCGGGCCAGGCGGCGGAACGCTCGCTTTATCTCCTTGTCAGGTGCGGCGCGATCGACGCCTAGGATGTCGTAGTAGTCCTTGTACTTCATGCTACTGTTCCTCGATTCTTTGGGGCATTCTATCCGGTAAGGATACCGCTGTCAAGCAGAGTCGGCGCACGTTACCTGGAGAACCTGGGAGTCGAGGGGGCACAGACACACGAAAAGGCGGAGATGGGACTCCCCATCTCCGCCTCGAATACCGTCCGCAGATCGCTGCGATCAGTCGGCCTGCTCTCCAGGCTCACCAACCTCCTCAGCCTCGCCAATGACCTCCACGCCCTCCAACTCCTCGGCCATAATGAGTTCCTCCTCAAGCTCCACTTCGGGCTCCTCCAACTCGAGCTCCTCCAGTGGCACAAGGCGGGCGATAACCTCGTCAGGGTCGGTCAGAACGGTGATGCCGGAGGGGACGGCCAGGTCCTCCACCAGGATTGCCTCCCCTACCTCGATCAGCTCCGTAAGGTCGACCTCCAGGGCGTCGACAAGATCACTGGGCAAGCATTCCACCTCGACCTCGGAGATGCCGTAGAGGAGAATGCCCTCCTTTTGCACCGCCACCGGCGATTCGCCGGTGGTCAGTAGCGGGATCTCCGTCGTGATTGTCTCCGTCATCATGACGCGGTAGAAATCGACATGCAGCAGATCGCCCGTGATCACGTCCCGCTGGACGTCGCGCAGAAGCGCGAACTCCGGCTGGTCATCATCGTCTATCCGGATGTTGACCAGCTGGCTGCCGCCGAGCTGGGACACGACATCCCTCAAATCGTGTCCATCAAACTGTATGGGGACGGATTCGTAGTTGTGCCCGTAAATGACCCCCGGCACCCATCCCTCACGACGGAGACGCTTCACCTTGCTGCGGAGCAGGGTCCGCTTCCTTGCGGCCAGCTCCACGCGGCCTTTCTTACTCATGCCAGACTCCTCCCACGTTCCATATTGCTCAACAAACGGGCAGGGAGCTTCCCCTGCCCGTGAAGGGTATTCTAGCCCATTGCACTCCATTCGTCAAGAACGCATCCTGGCTGGTGGTTGCAGTGAGGTATGCGCTGGCCCTCGGCCGTTGTCGGAGTTGACGGCACGGTTGGGGCCGGCAGCGATCGATACGGTAACAGGCTTCACCTCCCCTGCAAGGGGACGCCCGCGAAGGGCGCCCGCCTACGCAGGTTGGGGCGAAATGAGACAGAAAGCAGGATGGCGCACAGCTGAGCCGATCAGCTGCATAAGTGGGCGAGCGTCGCTGAGTTGGCCCGGATGCCGGTATCGGGTTGGGGCGTGCCGCGCCTTCTAGGCCACATCTCCCACCAACGCCTGGATCTCTGCGCGAAGCCGCTCGATCTCCTCATTCAGAGCAACCTGGTCAGGTTGAGCGCGGAGCTGCGTCTTTCTGAACGCTAGCTCCGCGCAGCGTTGGTGCAACCGCCGTGTGCGCCACCAGCCCCTTAGCCCCTCGGTCTGCAGCGCAAGCCACCTGGCGCGTGCCCTACCGCCAGGTGCCACGAGCTCGCGGTATAGGGCTGCTGCCAGCTCTGGTTGCAGCTCAGATCTCAGACTCCTACGCTGCCTCTGCAGTGACCAACCTGCGACCAGTCCGATCAGAAGGATGCCTGCGCCAGTCGTCACGATGTTGACGACGTCGACACCTAGGGGGCTCCAAGCCAGTAGACTGTGGAGAGCGTGGGCCGTGACCGCCAGCAAGAACCCGATCAGGGGCCACGCCCAGCGGCGCCAGCGCGGGGTCGCCAAGCGGGCAAAACCGAGTCCAGCCCCGAAGACTGCTGTGTAGAACGCGTGATTGAGACCGTACAGCAGCCCTTCGACAAGAACGGGGGCTTTGAGCGCCTCGAAGCCCTGCAGGGCAAAAGCACTCAAATGGCCGATCAGATTGCCGGTCATAGCGAAGCCAAACCCCACGACTGCCCCGTAGATAATGCCGTCCAGTACATTGTCGAACTCGTGCCGGTAGCGCAGGGCGATGTAGAGGACCGCGATGCCCTTCAACGACTCCCGCACCAGGGGCCCAATCAATCCTAGCCGCGCGGCGCCCAGCACGCGCGACCCGATCAAGTCCGGCGGGAGACGGAAGAAGAGCTCAGCAGCCAGGGCTAAACCCAGAGCAGGGACGCCACCCCAGAGGAACGCTGCTGTCACCAGCAGGCGAGGTTCCTTCTCGTAGCGATCAAGCCAGTATAGGGCGCCGATGTACAGTGCTGTCGGCACCACGCTGGCCGCCACGGACAGCAACAGTCCCGCGCCTACCTGATGGGCGGGGAGGACACCACCGATCCAGATCAGGTCTGGAGCATCCCACGCAGCCTCCCGCGTAGTCTCCTCCGTCAGCCTCGCCGACGAAAGGCAGGACGGTGCCCCGCCAGCCTCGGCGGCTGTGCATCTCAGCTGCAGGTTGACGCCCAGTCCGGGTCCCACATCCAGTCTGGCCAGCCCGGTCTCGGCGAAATCGATGTCTTCGAACCTGTAGCGCTTGACCTGCTGCGCCGCGCTGTCGGGCCAGGCGGCGACCAGGTCGGCGCGCGTGCCCGGCGGGACCTCGATCGTGGCAACAATACCGTCCTGTGGGGGAGGTGTGTGCAGGATCGCCACGCTGCCCAGGGTCTCAGCCGAGCCGAGGGGCTGGCCGTGCTGATCGGTCAACTGAACGTTTGAATCAACAGCGGGAGCTCCGACCAGTTCCACGCGTGCGCGATTCGTGTACCAGGTCTCTACGTCGAGCGGCTGGGCCATGCCCCACGCGTAGGGTCGCTCCCACTGCTCGCCTTTTTCTGGCGGGCCGAACGGACCGCCGAAATCGCTCTGAGCGGCCGTCTCCCCCCAGCGACCGCGGAAGGGCAGCCATCCTGCCCCCGGCCAGTCGGCAGGCCGGGCCAGAAGCGCGGCGCGATCTGGGAGCAGGATGATCTGTGGGACGGTGCGATGGGACCTACCCGTCCGGTCGACGACCGTGAACTGCCTGTCGCCGATCGCCTGCGTATTGGGGTAGACTTCATCGCCGACAAAGTAGTTTGCGTGAGAGCCCTGAGCCACGTAGGCTACCGGGTGGGTGATATCCTCGACCGTTGCCTGGGACCATCTCCGGCGCGTGCCACCGTGGTGCTGGCTGAGCACTACCCATTCGGGCTGGCCGTCGTGCCCCAGCATCACCTGGACCATCTCCCAGTCACCCTCGTGCTTGTTAAACCAGTCGTTGTAGAAGTAGAAGGCCCAATACTGCACGGTGACGCGGCCCAACTCGTCCCGCGTCACGTGGGCATAGACGGTGGGGGGAGGCCCACCTGCCGAGGGGCTAAGGGCGCCCTCGTAGAAGGCTTGGTGCGCGGAGTAGTTCGCGTATGCGGAGCCACCCTCGCGGCCGTACCAGACGTCAAGGAAGTGGCGTTCGTCGGTCTCAAGGTCGAGCAGGTCGAGGACGTCCACCTTAAGGAGGACGTTGGTATCGAACCAGAGCCGCCTGCTGCGCCGCAAGCGAGCTTGGGCTAGGAAGACATCCACTGACTGGGGGCGGAAGGTCTCGTGCGGGTGGAAGTAGAAGACCGGGGCGTAGCTCCGTGCCAGGTCCAGGTCGCTCTGGGGCGCCGGATCTTCCGCCTGGACCGGACAGACCACCAGAAGAACGCCCACCGCGACGAGCAGCACGACCAGCCAACCTCTTAGCATCCCTGCCAATCCTCCTTGAGGAGCCCGGGTCATTGTAGATTGGTTGTAGGATCGGGTCAAATAGGTATACTCCGCGTCAGGGGTTGTGACCGAATACTTCTCAGGATGTGCAGCGATGGCCACGGGATACGACCGAGATCTAGATAGGGCGTAGGAATGGGGCGTGCCCTCTGGTTTGTGCGTCTGCTCAAAGCCAGCTTCCCTGGCCGCTTCCTGGCTGCCCGGGCTACCAACATCCCGATCCTCGGTCGCCTAGCAGATCGAATGCTGTTTGACGGCGACGACCTGGTCTTCCTGCCGCAAGATCGGATCTTACAGAGC
>JASFVG010000089.1:0-12771 GCA_050049955.1 Anaerolineae bacterium
CCGGCCCTCGAATCGACGCCCCGCTCTCGACGCCCCCCGCGGTTGTGATGTGGAGTACGTTGAGCACGGTGTTGTTCAGCAGGTGACCGATCCATGGGACCCACAAGCTGTCGGTCTTGATGTAGAAGTAGCCCCAGGCAAGTCCCACCAGGAGCATCGGCATGAACTGGCCCAGCGCGGCGAGGAACAATCCGCCATGCGCCTCAAGTTCACCTATCTGATACCACTTCAGCACCCACGGTAGGTGCCACAGGCCAAATAGAAACGCCTGAAGCGCGTTGGCCGGCCACGGCCGGAGCTTGACCCGGAACAAACGGACCATCACCCCTCGAAACAGGCCCTCCTCCATGGAGGCATTGACCACATTGCCGAGGATCAGCCACAGCGCGAAGAGAAGCCCACCTTGCATCTCCGTTTTCGGATCAACGGCCGATATGAAGAATGCCGGCCGGTTCGCCAGTTGGAGGGCAAACTCAACTCCATACCCAACGATCAGCGCTGTCACAGCAACGCCCGCTCCGATGAGCAGGCTTGCGCCAAGCCGCCTGGAATGCAGCCCGATGTCGCGCAGAGTCCGCCCGGTCACCCACACGAACACGACCACGAGAACAAACCCCAGCGCCTTGCACAGGATGATCTCCCCGAGACGTTCATCCAATCGGAGGACAAACGTGTCGATCCACTTGAAGAAGAGGGCGATGACCAGCAGCACCAGGCCCGTCAAGATGGGCCACTTCAACGAGATGTTCAGCACAGAGTTGGTTGCTACAGAAGATCCGTCGGACACGATTGGGTCTTTCTTCTCACCAGCAGACATTGGTATACTCCTTCGCTCAGCACTCCCTAGAACTCCGGACTCTGCTCCCGGTAGTACGCCACCAGCTCGGGAGGCAACAGGGCGCGGACACCCTTAGCACGCTCTATCAGCCGGGCCAGCCAGTGCCCTTCGGGGAGAAGCTCCCGGGCCTCTTTGGCGGTGACCCAGCGGTGCTCGCTGTGTTCCCAATCCAGCGTGATACCCCCGGGGTCCTCGACCGAACAGCAGTAGAGAACACCAATCAGCTCATTCTCCGGCCGCACATCTCCGCGGTAGAAGTGCATCGTCCCCAGGATGAAATCGATGCCGGCGCTCACGCCCAGTTCCTCACGGACCTCCCTGGCCACAGCGTCCGTGAAGCTCTCACCCTGGTCCACTCGCCCGGTGACGCATTCCCACGCCCCCGCGGCGAAGTCCTTCTCCTCCGTTCGTCTTAGCAACAGATACCTTCCATCCGATGGACGTCGCACCAGTGCACCGACGCCCGCGAAGAACTTCCCAACAGTGCCCATTGGTCTTCCTCGCCTTTCCGAGACATCGGCCACCTTCTCCAGTCTCACCACGGAATCAGTCCAGCTGAATCTCCACCATCGCCGTCATGCCCCAGCGCAGCTCCGGCGCGGATTCCTCCAGCTCCGCGGTGACAGGATACGTTACGTCGTCGTGATGCTCCACGGCCTGCAGGTCAATGCGCGCCACACTCCCGTTCAGTGACACATCCGAAAGTGCGTCCACCTGCACCACGACCGGCTGACCTTCGCTGAGCCGCGTCACGTACAGTTCTGACAGGTCGGTAGTGCGCACCTGGAGCTGATCCAGTGTCGCCAGCACACCAACCACGTCGGCCGGCGTGGCCGTCTCACCGACCTCCACGTTGATCCTCGTGACAGTACCAGCGAAAGGCGCCCTTACCTCGCCGTGCTCCAGCGCCGCTCTCGCCGACTCCAGCGCCACCTCGGCCTGCTGAACCAGTACCTCGCTGACAGCGACATCCTCTGGCCTCACGCCGGCCCGCAACAGCTCGAGTTGGGCCTCGGAGACGCCCACCTGCGCAGACGCAAGGGCCACGCCCGCCTCTGCAGCACGAAGGCGTGCGTATCCGATGCCTCGCACCGCCGCCAGCTTGGTCCGCGCGGCAGCCAGCGCCTCGTTGGCGGCGAGGAGCTCATACTCCGCTTGCTTCCTCACATCCCGGTCCTTCTGATCATCGTCGTGGGCATCATTGTACTGATTGTGGGCCACGAGCTGTTCCGTCTCGGCTCCCGCCACCTCCGCCTCCGCCCCCGCCACCTCTGCCTCCATCGCCCCGGCAGTGAGCTGATCCCGCTGGGCCTCGGCCCGCGCCAGCCCAGCCCCGGCGTCCACCAGTTGAGCCTCGACCTCGAAAACCTCTTCCTGGCGTGGCCCAGCCTTTGCTTGCGCCAATTGGGCCTTGGCAACAGCCAGCACCGCCTCAGCCTCCCTAATCCTGGCCAGTGCGTCGCTCACATCCAGCTGAGCGAGTAGATCACCTTCAGCAACCATCTCTCCTTCCTCCACCAGCACTTCGACCACCGTACCACTTCCGGTGAAGTACAGCTCGCTCCAACGCGCAGGCTCGATGATCGCCTCCGCGATTATCTCCCCAGCGACCTCCCGGGATGGCGCAGATACCGTTTCGGCCGGCGTCGGTTCGGGCCCAGTCGTGGTCAACTGGCCGCAGCCTGTCACTAGCAGTATCCCTGCGAACAAGAGACATGCCCACTTCTTCATGATCACCTCTCCTATGTAGAGCCTCTGGCAGTGCGCGTCGCGATCCGCCCTCTGCGCAGACCTAGTCAGTTTCTATCTCCACGACCGCCGTCATCCCCCAACGAAGATCTGGCACGTCCTGATCCAACTCGACGGTCACGGGATAGGTCACATCACCACGGGCGCTCACGCTCTGCTCCTCGATCCGCACCACTCGCCCTCTCAGATCCGCGTCGGGCAGTGCGTCGACCAGCACGACCGCCGTCTGCCCTGCGGCAATCCGGGCCACGTCGAGTTCCGTCAAATCGGTGGTCCGAGCCTGAAGCTGGTCCAGCGTCGCCACGACCAGGGCCACAGCGCCCGGCGCTGCCGTGTCTCCTGCATCCAGGTTCACCTTCACCACGACGCCGTCGAAGGGAGCCTGGATCTCAAAGTCGTCCAGCGCGGCTCTGACCGCCGCCAGTGACGCCTCGGCCTGGGCCACGGCCGCCTCGGCCGCGGCGACATCCTCTGGCCTACTTCCAGCTCTCACCAAGTCGAGCTTGGCCTGCGCCACGTCCCACTGGGCCGCAGCGGACGCCATCGCTGCTTCCGCGTCGCGCAGCTGGGCCCAGGAGCCGCCCTGCGCCGCCATGACCTGAGTCTCCGCAGCGGCTAGAGCCTCACCGGCTGCCTGAAGCGCGGAGCGGGCCTGCTCCTCATAGCGTCCTAGCGCCGGGCAGAACTTCTCCTTGCCCCCATCGGGTAACGGGATGTTGAAGCACTTCATCGTATCATCATGCATGATCTCGGCCCGCACTTGCTCCGACTGGGCTGCCGCTGCCGCAGCTTGCGCCGCGGCGATCTCCACCTGCGCCGCGCCAGCAAGCAGTTCATCCCGTTGGGCCATCGTCTGGCTGATCACAGCCCTGGCCACATCGACGGCAGCTTCAGCGACCGCTACCTCCTCCGGACGTGGCCCGGCCTTGGCCTGTGCCAATTGGGCCTCCGCCAGGGCGAGTGCCACTTCAGCCTCGCGTACGCTCCGCTCAGCGTCCTTCGAATCGAATCTCACGAGCAGGGCCCCCTCGGCGACCGCGTCTCCCTCGCCCACAGTCACCTCGATAACCTTGCCCCCAGCGGCGAAGCAGAGCTCGCTCCATCGTGCCGGCTCGATGACCGCCTCAGCGGTTACCTTGTTGTCGTCCTGCGAGACCACCGGCACCTCCTCGGCCGGCGCGGGTGCCATGAACCCAGCCGCACTGCCGCACCCCACCAGCATGGTGGCGGCCGCCACCATCAGCAATAGCCCTGCCGTTATGTGTCGCTTTCGCATCACGCCCTCCTCTACGATCACTACCATCCGCGGGTGCTGGGCACGCTCGCGCCATCGTGGTATCGTTGGGCCTTCCGCTCCACCACATTGGCACCAACCGGTCCAACCAGCCCGCTGCCGGTCTCCACGGACCACACTACCCCTCATATGCCAGCACCTCTCGCACGCTCAACCTGGCCGCGCTTTGGGCCGGGACATAGCTCGCCAGCAAGGACACCAGCAGCACTAGGCCAAGCCACAACAACGCGGCCACCGGTGGCATCGTGTAGCTGAGCGGGGTGTTGAGCGGCGTCCGGACGCCCACCGCGTCGCTCAGCACCTTGCCCACCGGCACTGCAAGCAAGGTACCCATGAACCAGCTCATCAGGCCGATGACCACACCTTCGGCCATGATCACCCGCCTGACGGCGCCATTGGACGCTCCAATCGCCCGCATAACGCCGATCTCCCGGATCCGCTCCAGCACACTGAGGCTCATGGTACCCGTAAGGCCGATGCCGCCCACGATCGTCAGGATCAGAGCCATGCTCCCGAGAAACATGACGATGATGCTGAACAACACATCGATCGCCGCCCGATTCTGGGATCGGGTGTAGAACGAGGTCACGTCCAGTCCCGCGCCCTCGAGATGCCCCTGTAACGCCTCCCCGACCTGGAGCTGGAAATCCGCGTCGTGCCGCTCGGCACTAATCTCGATCAGGTTGGCCCGCCCAACGTTGCCGACCGCGCGGGAGAAGTCGTCGAAATCGACCCACGCATAGGCGTACGGTTGGGCGGTTTGGGCCACGCCCACAATCTGCCAGGTCGTCTCCCGGTCATCTATGTCCAGCACAATCTCGCGCCCCACGTCGAGATCGGGTTCCTCGGACAGCAGATAGGCGCTCACCACGATTCCATTCTCGTCCTCTGGCAGAAGCCAGCGCCCTGCCACCATTCTGGGATGGAGCATAGTCGTCTCCGCCGGAGGGGCAGAGAGATAGATGTCGTCGCCTTCGCTCCCATCCGGGCGCAGTCGATACGCGCCCGCCGAGCCCCAGCTCTCCACGGCAACAACGCCAGGCACGCGGAGCGCTTCCTGCTCCAGGCGCTCCGTGCGGTAGGCGCGCCCCAGCGCCACCTCGACATCGTGATCGATATACTCGAATACCTCAGCCAAAGTCAGCAGCATGGAGGCCCGTACGCTGACGACCGATATGACTATGGCGCCAGCCAGCGTCAGCGTGGTGAGCGTCAAGATAAGGCGCCCCTTGCGGCGGAACGTGTTGCGCAGCGAGAGCATGAGCGGCCGGGGCAGGCCCCTCAGCCGCTCCACCATCCGATCGAATGCGCCACCCCCAGCCCCTTGTTCGCTCAGCCCGTAGCTCGCGATGGCTTCCCGCACTGTGACTCGGGTGCCCGCAAGGATAGGATATAGTCCCGCCAGCAGCGGCACCAGCAGCGCCATCCCCGCCTCCAGAGCCAACACTTGCACCGGGATACTGAACTCGCCCAGCTCGAAGTTGATCAAATAGCTCATGAAACCGATGACCCATCGTGCAACCCACGCTCCCAGGGGGGCCGCGATCAAGAAAGCCAGCAGGCCGAACGCCGCGACCATACCCAGATACAGGCGCATCACCTGGTGCCTACGCCCGCCTATGGCCTTCATCACACCGATCTGGCGCACCTGCTGTGCCAGCAGCGCTGACACGGTGTTGATCAGCAGTAACACACTCAAGGCCAGCGAGAGAACCCCCAGGACTCCCAGCAGCAGCACCAGCGCCTGGTACAGGGAATCCTGCGGCAGCTTGCCCGGCGTGGGGATTTCGGTGCGCACGACCTCCAGACCGCTGCGTTCGACCCGATCCTCAACTTCGCGAACCACTGCTTCGATGTGGGGCACATCGTATCGATCGCCAGCCACGAGAATGTGCAGCTCGCTGAAGTCGTGTGGCATACCCAGCCATTCCAGCGTGTCGATTGTCACGTAGCCGTAGGCCATCTGCGTCCAGGGCGCGGAACCGGTGGCGATGTCGTAGACCAGGCCGGCGACACGCACCTCACGCCGTTTGCCAGCCATTGTCTCGATCAGTAGCTTGTCACCCAAAGCAGCGCCGGGGAACAGACCGTGGCTGGGGAGCAGCAGCGATGTACGCTCGATCAGCACCTCCCGGTCCGGCGGTGGAAACGTGTCGGGATTGGGCCACTGGGCCGGACTGGGACTAAACTCAATCTCCGGCTGGATGATCTTGATCCGCATGTCTTCGTAGTCCGCGACAGCGAAGAGACGGAGGGGGTACCAGGTCTCGGCCTGAGCGTGCTGGAAGCGAACGATGGCACTCCGCCGGCCCTCCGCCTCAGCCACCTCCGGCATGCGTCGGACGGCCTCGACCAGGTCATCGTTGAAGGCCCCATCAGGGTAGATGGTGGCGCTGGGGGGATTGGCAGCCTCGTAACTCTCCACCATGTCGTCCGACACAATCACCCGCATCTGTGCCACCGTGCCCACGGCGAAGACGCCGGCGGCGATAGAGAGCACCACGAGAACCGTGCGCCCCTTATTGCGCCACACATCTCGCAGGACCTTGCGCCAGCGGGGCCTAAGCATCGCCTGCCTCCCGCCGGGCCCTGCTCTCAGCCAAACGCTCGTCCGCTATCTGGCCGATGGCTGCCTCGGCGGCCTCCGACTGGGCAATCAGAGTAGCGAACTCCGCCGGATCCAGGGCTGCGACCTCGGCGCCCTCTTCGAGGCAGGCGCGCACCGTGGCGATGCTGTCACCGCCGCGCAGCAGTTCAATCTCGCCCACGTATTCCCCAGGCCTCATACGAGCCACCACGAATTCCTGACCGTTGGGCGTCTTGACGTGCACCTCCACCTCTCCCTTGGTGACGATGTAGAAGTTCTCGGGCGGGGCGCCCTCCTGGATGATCGTGGCGCCGGGCGCGAACGTCAGATGTTCCAACGAGCGCGTGGCCTCGACCAGCTGCTGATCGCTCAACGCCGGGAATACCTCGGCCAGGTATTCCTCAATGATCTCGCCGTCGGAGATGATCACTGTGCGCGTCACCCTGTCGGCCAGGTCGCCGTCGTGCGTCACCATCAGAATCGTCTTGCCCTGGTCAACCAGTCCCTCGAACAGCCGGAAGACCGACTCGGCCGTCTTCGAGTCCAGGTTGCCGGTAGGCTCGTCGGCCACCAGGATCGGCGGATCGTTCGCCATGGCACGGGCGATGGCGACCCTCTGTTGTTGGCCGCCAGAGAGCGCCGAGGGCATCTTGCGGGCCTGATCGCCCAACTCCACCTGCTCCAGAAGGTTTATCGCTCGCTCTCGCCGCTGGCGCCGGGAGTACATATTGCAGAAGTCCATCGGCAGCATCAGATTCTCGATCACGGTGAGCGTCGGCAGCAGCTGGAAGAACTGGAAGATCACGCCAACGTTGCGGCCGCGCCACTCGGCCAGTTTCCCCTCGCTGAGGCGATGCACCGCCGTATCGCCGACCACAACTTCACCCGATGTCGGCCGGTCGATCCCGGTGATCATGTTGATCAGCGTCGACTTCCCGCTACCCGATTTGCCGATCACCGCCACGAACTCGCCCGTGCCAATGCTCAGATCCACGCTCTTGAGCGCTGTGAAGTCACCGGCGGCGCTGCGGTAGGTCTTCACCACCTGCTGCAGCTCTATGAGATGCCCGTTGCCGTTCCCGCTGCAGCCGCCTGTCGTCGCCTTCGCTGCTGCTCGTTTGCTCCGAGTCCGCATCATCATCAAAGCCCTCCTGTGGACATCGCGCATCAAGTGCCACGTGCCGCCAGCCGGCGACAGGTGGCGATTGGCAATCGACGCACTAATGCGCGGCTTCAACCTCGGCGCGCCGGGCAGCAAGTAGACCGGCCAGCCAGCCACCGAGCACCGCCGCGGCGACCATCAGCAGTGTCCAGATAGCGAGCCAGGGATATCCTCTGAGCGCCCTCTGGCCAACGAATAGCACCCCTGCCAGAAGGCCACTGATGAGCCCGGCCATCTGGGCACTGCCCTCCGACCGCGTTGTGGCGAGACGGACGCCGACCAAGGCGCCGACGAGCGCCGTGACCACGGCGACAACGAAGAACGGCACGCTGAGGAAAGCCGCGTTCAACATCTCCTGCGGTGGCGACCCGCGAAGCTGAAAACCGAGCACAACACCGTAGCCGAACTGAAGAATCAGTTCCAGCACTGCGGCGACCACGGCTGCTACGACGGCACCGATGACTACCCAAGCCCACTTGATGCCCGAGAGACTGGACGACATGATTGACCTCCTTCTAGGTCTTGATTCGCCGCCAATCGGTAGAGGACGCTTGGTGAAATGAGAGTGCTTGTGCCGACCGCGGCTCGCCCGGACTGTTGACCCCATTCTAGCGCAGGGGCAGCCGTATGTCATCGCCCTCCGCGGGTGACTGAAGGGTGATCGGAGAGGGTGAGTTACGGCCGCCGCGCAATGGTTCGCTAGCAAGGTCCCAACGGCGATCTTGGCTGCAGGGGCGCGCAGAAGTTGCGTCTTCGGGCGCAGGAGATGGCGCGGGGACGACTCCCGTCGAAGGGATGAGCTGTGCCGGCGACTTCGCGCGCTGCCCCTTGCCGAGACCAGCGCCGCGATACGGGGCGCCTCACAGACCGGCGGGCTGTCAACCGGCTAGACACTTCCGAACGCTATGATACGAGATCCAGCTCCTCTGCCCTCGCCACAGCTTCGCGGCGATCGTGCACACCGAGCTTGCCGTAGATGCTCTTGAGGTGTGTCTTGACCGTATTGAGCGAAACGAACAGCACCTGCGCGATCTCCCGGTACGTCAGCCCTTCCGCGAGACGCGCGACAACCTCAAGCTCCCGTTCGCTGAGAGGCTCGATGAGGAGTTGTCCGACGGGGATACCAGGGATGGGGGAGTCTGTGAACGCCTTGAGCAGGCGCCGGGCGTACCCTGGCGCCAGCCCACGGCCTGCGGCCTTCCGGACCAGTTCCGCCATGGGCTCGCCCTTGTCCACGAAGGTTCGCACGTAGCCCTCTGGCTCCGCGAGAGCAAGGCCATCCGCCAGACAAGCCAGCGCCTCATCGACCGTGGGTGCCGCCAATGCCTGGAGCGCTCGCGTCTCGATCACGCCGAATTGCCAGCCCGCCCCGACGGCTACCTCGTGCCAGCCCTTCAATTGCTCGGCTGCGGCCGCCTTCTCACCCTGTGCTAGAAGCATGCGGGCCGGCGTCAGGCCAAGTAGCGGGTAGAGGAGCGAGCCATCGGCAGGCTGCGTGACCCGCTCTGCCCAGCGGCTGGCCGTGGTCAGATCCCCTTGCGCCAGCGAGATCTGGGCGTGGCACGCTGCGTTGCGGGCCCGAACCAAGGGAGCGACGTACTTCTCGCGGGCCAACTGGTGAGCCTGGTCGAGCGCCTCCAGCGCGCCGGATGAGTCGCCCCGACCCTGCCGGAGGCGCGCCAGGATACGGTAGCCACCAGTTCTTATCTCTACATTGCCAGTACGCGCGCCCAGATCGACTCCCCTCTCCAGATGCTCCTCCGCGGACTCAAGCTCGTTCCACTCGTACAGCACAGCGCCCAACGTGTCGTATGCCAGAGCTGTCGGGGGTGATCCCGCGCCTGCTTCAATCGCCTGCCGGAGCCGCTCCGCCGCTTTGTGCAGCCTACCCTGGGCGCCGTAGACCGCGCCCAGGAAACTGAGGGCCGTCAGTCTGGCATAGTGATTCCCCGACTCGCGGGCAGCCTGCTCGGCGTCCTTCAGTGCCTGTTCCGCCTCCGTGAGATGGCCGCTGCTCCAGTGGGCCATCCCCAGATTCACGGCCAGCACGCTTCGCCCTGCTGCATCTCCAGGCGGCATCTGCGACAGAGCCCGCTCCGATAGCTCTATCGTGCGTTCGTCGTCCCCTCGCAGGCGGGCGATGAAGGCCCGCGCGGACGCAATATCCGTCAGAAGCCCCGTCGCCCCCTCTCCGCCGTCGGCGTCCTGGGCAGCTCTTTCAGCCTCTGCCAGACTGGATTCGCCCGCCTCCAATTGACCCGTGAGGATCAGCACCCAGCTGTAGCCCAGGTACAGACGCGGGTGCCCGATCATCGCGTCTTCCGGCAGCGCTCTGAACCAACGCAGAAGAGTCACCACCTCGCCCCGCTTCAACATCTCGTCTTCGACATCCAGGATCAGCGCCGCCGCCCGCCCCCAATCCGAGGCGGCCAGCGCATGCTTCACCGCGTAGGCGTGGTGCCCCTCTGCTTCGTACCAGCGGCTGGCCCGGCGATGCAAGTCCACCACTGCCCCCTTCGTCTCCCCGCGGCGCAGCTGCTCGCGCAGTAGGTCGGCGAACAGCCGATGCAGCCGATACCATTCGCGTGACGCATCCAGGGGCACGATGAACAGATTTGATTGATCGAGAGCCCAGAGAATCTCACGGCTAGTCACCCCGTCAGGCGCACCCTCTAGCACTTCCAGACAGACCTCGTCGCAGAGAGCAGCTGTGAAGCGGTCGAAGATCGAGGCTTTCAACAGGAACTCCTGGACGTGGGAGGGCTGACTCTCAAACACTTCCTCGATAAGATAGTCGAGGATATACCGATGGCTGCCGGTGAACGACCCGATCACCCCCTGCACATCATCGCTGCCGCGGAGGGAGAGAGCCACCAACTGTAGGCCGGCGATCCAGCCCTCCGTGCGCCGCTGCAGCGCTCCTATGTCACCGGACGACAGATCCAGACCCATCGTGAATCGTAGGAACGCAACGGTCTCCTCCCTGGTGAAAGTGAGATCAGCCTGTCGGATCTCCACCATCTGCGCCCGAGCTCGCAGACGCGCCAGGGGCAGGGGTGGATCCTCACGCGAAGCAATCACCAGGTGCATCTGTGATGGCATGTGCTCTAGGAGGAAGCCTAGCTGCTCGTGGATCGCCAGCGTCTGGATCAGGTGGTAGTCATCCAGGACGAGGACGAACGGGTGGGGAGCAGCGTCGATGCCATTGACTAGACTCGTCAGGAGTGCCTCCGGCGGAGGCGGTTGAGGACTCTGCACCATGGCCATGACGGAGCGGCCGACGCCCGCTCCCGCCGTCTGGAGCGCCGCCACCAGGTAGGCCAGGAAACGTGCCGGGTCATTGTCGCCTTCGTCCAGCGACAGCCAGGCGCAGGGACGTTCCGTACCACGCAGCCAAGGCCACACAGATGGTAGGGACCTGGCCCACTCACTGACCAGAGTGGTCTTCCCAAAACCTGCCGGTGCGGACACCAGCGCCACCTTCCGACCGGCGCCTAGGCTCTGGTTCAACCGCTCCACAAGACGCGGGCGCCGAACGGCGTCCGTGCGCAGCTCCGGGATGTGAAGCTTGGTCTGGAGAAGCGGATCCGTCATCGTCCCCCCGCTGTGGCTCCGTGGTTGGCTCGTCCCCCATTATACGACAGCCCAAGGTCACGCGCAAACCCAACGCTGCCGCCTCCACGCACCCACTGCCCTTGACAGAGGTTTCACCTTGAGTACACTCTCCCAGCGAGCCAATGCCACTTCCGGCGCACGACACTGGCATGCGCCGGTCTTCGTAGGCGCCGTCCGACAACGGCTCCAGGCACGTGCGAGGGTAAGAACGCGGTCAAACGCCTGGCTGAACCGAGGAATGCTATTCATGTCACAACGGTACTGGCGTGGAGCACAGTCCACCCGAGAGGCCGAGGCCACCGTGAGATCCAATTGCGGAGCGGCCAGTGACCCGCACAGCACGCCCTGCCGTGTAGATGGGTCCCCCACTCCTAGGCTAAGGAGGCGAAACGCACGTGAAACACGAAATCGTTCGTCAGCTTCAGCCAATCCTGGCAGACTTCGACCCGAGCGCCCCAGCCCTGACCGCGAACGACTTGCGCGAGCTCTGGCTCCAGTTCGAACCCAAGAGCATCGCGGTCATCAAAGCCGAGCAGAGGGAGAGACAGCAGACCGTCGGCACCCCGGTCGAGGTGCTGCGCACCATTGGTAACGAGGTTGGCAAGCTCGCCCGTCGGCGCGTCGCCGACTTCCTCCCCCTCGCCCGCCTGATCTGGGACACCTACGGACGTGAGGGGCGTGTCGTAGCCGTCTATGCGCTGGGCAAGATGGAGCTGGCCGAACCGGAGATCATCCTGCCACTCCTCATGGAGCTGTGCCGCTCCTGCATCACTTGGGAGGATGCCGACCAAATGGCGATGCGCGCCGTTGAGCCGATCGTCCGCAAGGACCCTGAGCGGTGGCTGCCCGCGATGGAGGACTGGCTCGACGATGAGAACAAGTGGATGCAGCGTGCCGGCGTGACCGTCGTCGGCCGGCTCCCGATGAAATGCCCAAGCTACACTAATCGCTGCCTTGCGCTGATCGCCCGGCTGCTAAGCGCCCAGGACAACGACGTCCGGAGGGCCGTTAGCTTTGCCATTCGACTATCTGCACGCGGAGAGATCACTCCAGTGCGCGACTTCCTCGAGCAGCGCGTTCCCCCTCAGGACCCTGCTGCCACCTGGGTGCTCTGCGATGCGGTCCGCAGCATGACCAAAGCGTTCCTACCCGAGTTCCTATCCCTGCTTCCGGCCTTCGAGGCGTGGGCCGCTGACCCATCGTTGAGTCCCAAAGATCGTCGGTCGGTTGAGAGCGCCCTGAAAGCCCTTCGCAAAGCACAAATATGACTACGGTGTCTCACGCTTCGTACGGTGCACCAGAGGCCTATCCCTCGCGCGGGGGGGGACTGCCAAAGGGAGGTAGCCACGGTGAGCAACACCTCGCTTGATCTTTACGACCTGGAGATCCGCGCTGATCGGGCTGAGTTCGTCACCTGGGAGGGACGTGAGGCGCTGCGGCTGGAGAACGGTCTGGCCCTGGTGGTCGGGCCGGGCTTGACGGATGCCCGCGTGGACGTTCTGGTCGGGACGGAAGGTCCAGCCTAT
>JASFVG010000090.1:0-12703 GCA_050049955.1 Anaerolineae bacterium
CGGCCGACCCGCATTGTTGTTGATGTCGTTGTTGGCTATAGTGGGAGATGCATCAGCGACGTAGATGCCCCCGCCGCGCCCAGGGTCTGCCGGTGCGAGTGTGGCGTCGCCCCGGGTAATGATCAGCCCCTCGACGGTGGGCGTGATGTCACCGATGATCTGGATCACGCGCCGCTCCCGCTCGCCGTCAAGCGTTGAGGGGTAGGCGACAGGATCTCGCATGGGTTCCCCCACGGGCGCCCCGCTCCAGCCGCCCAGCAGGCTGATGCTTTCCGTGATGGTCACGACAGCCACGCCGGTGCCGGTGTAACTGCCGCCCGCGACGTAGACCGTGTCGCCGCTTCCCGCGAGGCCGAGAGCCGTCTGAAGATCGCATGGGTCGCCTTGGACACACGCCCCATGCCCATCAGGCGCGACGAATAGATCTGCAACGTCTGCGCTAGCGGTCTTCGGTACTTCTCCCAGCAGAACCAAGAAGGCGACGAGGACGATCCCCGTCGTCGTAAGGGTAGCCGCGATTCGCACATATGTCTTCAGTTTCATTGGTCACTCCTTCGATTGAGCCTGTGCCCGATGAGGCGACTGAATCCAGTTTCTCACCCACTCGTGGAACAGACCCCAGATGTGTCATATGCAACAGTGGAGTACATTACCGCAGGCACCGTTTCCGAAGCGTTTCCCGGCGGCCATCCGCGCAGCCCCGCGGGGCAAGGTGGTCTCCCGGTTGTTCGACAGTGGCCTTGCCCCTCCGATGGTGGTCGGGCTAGGCGGGCTCCGCCCGTTACCCGACCGACCGCTCCGGCGGGGCATAGACCTCACGGCCGTTCGCGACGTCGGATGCACCCGAAACAGCAGGCGCTGGCCGAGACCTCCGAGGTCCTACGGGCTCCTGACCTCCGAGGTTTTCGGTAGGGCCTTCGCTTCGGAGGAAACGGTGCTTCCGCGGGCTGCTCTCTGGAGAAACCTGCGCACAGAAACCTCGGAGGTCTGTTCGGTTCTGCTGCGTGACGGTGCACTCGCGTCTGGCTACGCGGGTCTTCAAGCGATCGAGCTACGCCAGCTTGCTCAAGATTGCAGTATACTCCTCTTTCGTGAAGGCCGCTAGGGTGGTTGTCCTGACGTAGCCTGCCATGCCCAGGGCGATCGGCTGGGCCAAGGTGAATTCGTCGCTGGGGCCTTCCACAATGGCGATGTAGTCGTACGGACCCATCACGGTGTAGAAGTCGACCAGTCTTTCCCCGGCCTCGTCGAGGGCCCCAGCTGACTCCTCAATCCTCTTGGGGGCGTTCTTGATATCCTTCAGAGCTTTCCCTGTCAGGTTCATCAGGAGGATGTACCTGGCCATCCTTCCACCTCCTTGTTCCGCTGGGTTGCCAGTGCACCGTCACGCTCCCCGCGAACGACGTAGGCTTCCGGGTAGTGTTTAGATACTGCGCCGGTTGGTAGCGAGGTGTGCTTCAGTAGTGGGGTTCGGTGTTGGGGCGTCATCCTGCTGCGGCAGCCAGTACACCGCAGGCTGAGAGGGGATATCAGGGGCGGGCGGCCTTTCGGGCTGGGGATGATGGACGGCCGACGATGGGCACCCCTCCGGGCTAGGGAGTCCGGCGGGCCGACGATAGACGGCGGACGGCATGCAAGAACTATGGAATCTCGGAGGCGCCAGGCAGCTGTCTGGTGACCGCCCGACACAACCTTAAAACTACTTGATGTAGCTGCGGGAGTGTTGTATAATAGGATTTGTTGAGTCCCGCCTGTTGAAGCGGCAAGCTCTATGCTGCATCAGCTGGTGATGCCCACCTTGGGCATCTGGTGTGGGCGCTGACCAGCGTATTGCACGCGGTGCCTTGGTGAGCGAACAGGAAGAAAGGCAGATCAGCAGAATAGCCGAAGGCCGTTGGTTTGGGGGTGAACTGCACTACCGCAAAGGAGGACTGACCGAGCCGATGAAGAAGAGAGTCCTGAGAGCGACCCTTGTACCAGGCCTAGCGCTGGTCTTGCTGGCGCTGGTCTGCCTCCTCCTGGGCACGAGTGCGGCCCTGGCGGATGACACCGGCTGGAACGATCCGTCCGCCAACGCGATTGATTCAGGCGGTGGATTCATATCTCCAACTTACGCCTATCACAATGACACTGACCGCGCCTCGCTGTCCAGCTTGGCTGGAGTGGCCGGCCACATCTACTCGGGGTACGGTCTGAATGTCCCCGACTGCGCCACGATAGACGGTATCGAGGTACGTCTCGACTACTGGATCTCGGAAGACACGGACGCCACCACCGTCACCGTGGAGCTGTACAACCACACAGACGGAAGCTGGACTGCCGCGGAGATCGACACAAGTCGACCGCTGACGGAGACAACTGTCCTGTTCGGCGGTTCCACGGACAAATGGGGTACGACCTGGACCCCGACGGACACCAACGACAGCGACTTCCAGGTGCGGGTGATCTGCGACACGGACGGCTGAATTGACTTCTACCTTGACTGGGTTCCAGTCAAAGTATACTACACGCCCGATACCGACTGCGACGGGGTTCCTGACACGAGTGATTCCTGCCCCACCACACCGAACCCCGGGCAGGAAGACGCGGACCAAGACGGGGTAGGCGACGCCTGCGACAACTGCCCCTCCACGCCGAACCCCGGGCAGGAAAACGGGGATAGCGACGGGTTGGGCGATGTGTGCGACAACTGCCCGACCACAACGAACCCCGGGCAGGAAGACGCGGACACCGACGGGGCCGGTGACGCCTGCGACGCTTGCACGGACACCGACGGCGACGGCTTCGGTGACCCCGGCTTCGCTGCCAATACCTGTCCTGTCGACAACTGCCCCGACGACGACAACCCGGACCAGGAAGACTGGGATGGCGACGGGCTGGGCAACGTCTGCGACCCGGTCCCGATCGGCGGCATCGTGGAACCACCGGACAGGATCGCGCTCTTGGCACCCTGGCTGGCGGTAGCCGGTTTATTGGCGCTGGCCGTCGTGCCGGTCCTTGCCAGAAGGAGACGAACCACCTAGAAAACTCCCTGTGCCGTCCCCCAGCTTTGCCCAGAAAGCCACCAGTGCCCCGCCCTCGGTGGCTTTCTGGCATGTTGGGGGTCGGTCGGTGCACGAGGTTTGTCGGCCCTACTCGGTCGCGAACACCACCTCAGAGCACGGCTCGCCGCACGACTCCAGGACGTCAATCACATCGTCGATCTCCGGCTCGTAGGTCACCAAGCGGCGGCCGTCTCTCATGATCAGCGTCACCTGGAGCGAATGAAGCTGCGTAACTTGAGCCACCTCGCCGGCCAGGATCATCTGCCGGGCATCCACCCACGAGAGGTACGCGCCGGACTGTTCCACTGGCCCGTTGTCGACGTCGAAGGTGAAGCCGTCGACGACGCCGTTGGCGTCCACGAAGTAGGTTCCCGCAGGCAGCCCGTAGACGTCGAGAGAGACCCGCTCCTCGAAGGGGACGATGGCCTCGGTGCACACAGCATCCGCGTCGCGCACGGTGGTGATCGCGATCACGAAGCGGTTGCTCTCCGGCTCGAAGCGGCTGCGAACATCGTCGATGACCGTGCAGCCGTCGGGCAGATAGCCCCTGACCAACACGGCGACCTGGATGGGGAAGGACTCCATCAGCAGAATCTCGATCCCCTCCACGGTCACTGGGCGGGTCTCTGAGTCCGGATCGGTCACGGTCACCGGCGTTGGAGGCGACTGCGTCGGGTCCTCGGGCTTCGGGAAATCGCCTCCAGGCATTCGACAACCCGCCAGTACCACCGAGGCAACAAGCAACGCAATGCTCAGGCTTGCCATCACACGTGAACGAGACATGTCGCTTCCTCCCTCCTTGCTTGCTCACCTACCACATATCACCATATGTCTAGACGCCGGTTGAGCGCAGGATGTTCCGCAGGACACGGTCTCACACGCAGGTCGGATTGGCTAACCGATGACATACCAGCGCCGGCCTCCCATTCGAGGTTCCGAAAGGAGCCAGCCGTGGAGTGGTGTCTCACCGCCACTAGCGAACCTCCCACGCCAGGGCAGGTCACCTGGCGCCTTGACACGCCAAGCACCGCGTGCTACACTCGGATCGCTCCGACCCTCAATCCTCACCAGGAACGCGTGCCGCCCCCAAGCGGCAGAGGAGGGATCATGGCACATCGTCCGCGACCGCGGACCATCGGGCGGCTTGCGCTGGCGGGGGGCCTTCTCGGACTGGTCCTGACGGGACCGGCTTCGGCCACCAACCGCCTCTCTGAATCAGAGTACTTGCCGGCCGCGGCTCGGTCCAGCGCCTCCGTCGCGCTGACCGCGGGTGGCGACACCCTGCTGGTCGTCAATCCCGACTCCAACTCCCTCACCCTCATCGACACTGGCTCGCTTTCCCCCATCGCGGAACTTCCCGTGGGCATCGACCCGCGAACCGTGACGGTGGACGATGGGGGCCGGTTCGGCCAGGTTCGGGCGTACGTCGCCAACCGGGGCTCGGCCTCCGTCTCCGTCGTCGACGTGACGGCCGGCCAGGTGATCACCCACGTGACAGTGGGGCAGCGGCCGTACGGCGCGGCCGTCGGCCACAAGGGCCGGCGGCTATACGTGGCCGAGCAGGGGAGCGACACGGTATCCGTGATCGACACTGACCGATTCGAGATCTTGGAGACCGTCCCCGTGGGGGACCGCCCAAGCGGGCTCGCGATCACCGAGGACGGCCACACACTCTTCGTAACCCACCTGCTCTCCAACACCATCACGGTGCTCGAAGCACCTTGGCGCATCTTCTTCCCGGCCTTCTTCGAGCCTGCCCCGGTCTTCCGCGCTGGCGCCGTCAACCTGCCAGCATTGCGACGTTCAAACGTTCCAGCGCCTGCCTGGTCAACGTTCTCTCGATCCAGCATCCGCCTCTGGCCCGACAGCAACCTCGTCCAGTCGATCGTTTTTTCGCCGGATGGCGAACGTGCCTACGTGCCTCACACCCGTTCGAACACGTCCAGCCGGGCGCTCACCTTCGACACCACCGTCTTCCCGCTGGTCTCGCTGATCGACGTGAGGGCGCGGCAGCACATGGTGGGCCAACAGCTCTCACTGGACACGATCGACCCACCGGGTGTGGGCCTTCCTTTCGACGCGGCGGTGACCCCGGACGGGGCCGAGCTGTGGGTCGTCAACGCCGCCAGCAACGACGTGACGGTGGTCAATCTGAACACCCGCCAGCGGGCGGCGCACATCGAGGTCGGCGACAACCCCCGCGGCGTCGCCATAGCGCCCGACGGCGCCACTGCATACGTGAACAATACCCTGGCGGGCACGGTCTCCGTGATCGACACCGCGGCCTACGCGGTGACGGACGTCATCACGGTCACAGACATCCCGCTGCCGCCGGTGCTGTTGAACGGGAAGCGATTGTTCCACACTAGCGACGACCCTCGCCTGGCCCGAGACCAGTGGATTAGCTGCAACACTTGCCACTTCGAGGGCGAGCACGACGGGCGAACCTGGTTCTTCGGCTTCGCCGGCCCCCGCAACACGACGAGCCTGCTCGGCATGATCGAGACCTACCCGCTGCGCTGGTCGGCCGAGTGGGACGAGTCGGCCGACTCGGAATTCGCCAACCGGAAGGAGAACTTCGGCAGTGGGCTCATCGACGGGGAGATGAACTGCTCCCTCTCGCCCGCGGACTGCGTGAACCACCCGCCGAACCAGGGCCGGTTCTACGACCTCGACTGCCTGGCTTCGTTCGTCGACTCGCTCCAGGTCACTCTGAGCCCCACCCATGCCAACGGCGAGCCCCTGTTGCCGGCGGAGGATCGTGGGCGGGCCCTCTTCGAGGACCCAGCGCTCGGCTGCGTCACCTGCCACCCAGCACCGCTCTACACCGATCTGCTGATGCACAATGTCGGGACGGCCACTGACGACGAGAAGATCGGCCCCGCCTACGATACGCCCAGCCTGCGCGGCCTGTACGACAGCGCACCCTACTTCCACGACGGCAGCGCCGCCACGCTCTACGATGCGCTCACCCTGCCCACGCCCGGGGGCGAGCACGACGTGACCGGCCACCTGACGGAAGGTGAGATCCAGGACCTGATCGCGTTCCTCGAGGCACTGCCCTTCGAATAGGAACGGTGCCTGTGTCACGGTGGCACACTAGGGCCGCAGTGCGCCGCCCGCATAGGAGAGGAGAATACGGCATGCGCAAGGTCATCGCACTCCTGGCCTTGGTACTCCTTCTACCGGCAGCGGCGTTGGGCGCCGCTCTCGCGCCAGGCCCGGGCGCCATCGCTGGACTGCGGTCGGGGGTCCCGGACGTGCCCGCGCTTCCAAGCGATCGAGGCGCTGATCCGCCCGCTAGGTCCGGGATGGCCAGCCGGGCCGCCGGCAGCGCCGGACAGGGTCAGGTCGATCTCGGCTACGTCCCCACGGATCCGCCCATCGCCTCGCTGATCACCGTCGACGCGGCCGACGCCCAGGGCTACGCCACCATCGACGGCGCTGCCGGGGCCACGACACCAGGGTGGGCGGTCTACATCGCCGGCATCGACACCGGCCTGATCACGGGCACGCTTTCCCTGGACGACGGGAGCTTTGGTGTGGGCCGGTTCTATGCGCCGCCCGGGGCTTGGATCCTGGTCAAGCAAGGGCCGGACCTCCGCGATCCTATCATCGACGGCGACGAGGCGGACGTTGCGTGGCTGAACGCCTTGCCGGGCACGATTGTGCGCGCGCCTCTCGTTCACACGGTGTCGCAGGGCGCGCTGCCGCTTGCCGCCGCTGGCAGCGCAGAGCTAGGGCGAAGCCACTGGATGCTCCACGGCGAGATGATCTCGCAGACGGTCGGCCTGGACCGACCCTTGTCGGTGACGGGGACGCTGCGCGTTAGCTCCCTCGGCATCACGTCCAGCACCACAACCACTGACGGGCAGGTCCTGGCATTCCTGCGGTTGCGGCGCTTGTTTGACGCAGGCGGACAGCAGGTCCCTGTCAACGGCGTTTTCGCCAGCACCTTCCACACGCCCACCGGGCTGCCCATCTCCAGGGAGCCCCAGGCGGTGAGTCCTGTGGAGGGAACAGTGACGCTGACCGGCTGGCACTACGCAAGTGAGCACGTGATGGCCGCCACGCTCTCGGGTACCCTCCCTATCCCCCCCACCCTTCAGCCCGGATACTACCGCCCGTTCCTCAGGATGGCATTCTCCGGCATCCCACCGGGCCCCGACCAGCGCTGGTCACGGCTCGGCATCAACAACAGCCCGGATGGCGCCTACCTGCCCGTCATCCAAGTCGGCGATCCCGCCCCAGCCCGGCTCATATGGACGCTCCTGAGCAACACGCTGAGCGACGCCACGCGCGGGACGGTGGCCCTACAGGACAAGGACCGCTTCGGCCTTTCCCCGCACATCATCACCCAGGCGGACGTGTTCATCGTGCCCCGCGTGGACGCTCGGACCGGCGAGCCGATCCTGTACCGCCTTGAGCCGTTTCTGCCGCTGGTCTCGATGGGTGACCGCAGTGTGCCCGGACCGCCTCTGATCCCCTTTGCCCTGCCCTCCGGCGCCCTGGAGGTGATGGTCGAGAGACCGGGTGGCGGCGTGGACCTCCTGGGCTTGGCCCCCTTCCAGCAATCGGCCCAGCACGGGCCCACGAACCGGCAGGGCAAGATCCTAGACGAGGGGGGCGGGCGGATCGACGACATGTACCAGCTGTCCACGCTCGACGACGCCTTTGCCTACACCTTCGGGGAGTACGGCCATCACATCGTCACGCTCGACGGCGCGGTGGAAGACATCTGGGGAAACGTCTACCAGGGGCACGGCACGTACGAGGTGCACGTGGCGCGCCCTCTCAAGCTCGATCCCGGTCAGCTGCCGACCACGCCCTACGAGGTGGGCGACGCCTTCTCGCCCGGTCTGCAGGTCTACCCGCCCGTTCCCGCCGCAGTCACCATCCGGCTCCGCCATCTGCCCTACTCGAACCCGGACCAGGAGATCGTTCGCGAGATCGGGGGTCAGGCGAATCGGTTCGGCTACTTCCAGCCGCCCGCCGGGACCGCGATCACGATGACGATACCCGGTGAGTTCCGCGTCGACATCGTGGCCTCCTACGTAGATCAGGACGGCACCCTCTGGATGGGGAGCGCCACCTGGGGCAACGTGGTGGAGCGGCCCGGTACGCCGCTGGTCGCCCACGGTCGTCGTGGCCTCGACAACGGCGGACCCCACAACCTGCAGTGGTTCTTCCATCGGGATCTGGGCGTCGACGCGGAGGGGCTCCACTCGATGTACCCCTACTGGTCCGGCGACGTCCTTTGGGGCAGTGAGGTGGACGAGAGAGTGGGCGGCTACGCCATCATCCCGGCGGTCACCGTGCAGGACACGGGGGGCCCGATCCAGTCCATCATCGAAGAGCGCTGGCACACCAAGGCCCACTCCGCGCTGTACGAGGGCCTGGGCTTCGCGGAGCGCATTGCGAACCAGGAGCTGCCCCTGTTCAGCACCACCTCGGAAGGCGCCGACCTTCTGTGGTCACCCGAGGGGGTCGAGCAGCTGGGGTATGCCTACCGCAGCTCGGAGCGGCCGGGGGTGCAGGTGCACGAAACGATCTCCGAGGACGCGCTGGGTATCAGCTACTGGCGCTTCGACGCCGAGTTTGGAGGACAGGCTGGATTCTTGGGCGACCTACCCAACGACCTCAAGTGGGAGTTTGGCGGGGCCGTCTTCCGCGTCCTCACGGGGACCACGCCCATCGATGAGTACGCGATCTATGGATCGCTGTGGGTGCTCCTGCCTGACAACGATCCCGACGGCTCGCGCGTCACGCCGCCCTTCCGCGGCGCGACGGGTGCCGTGGACGGTGGGCCGATCATGACGCTTAGAGGAGAGCCGGTCGATCTCTTCTTCCTGCCGAAGGGTGTGCAGCCAGGGGACATCTTGGCGTTGGGCGATACCTTTTCTTTCGCCGGACACGTCGGGCCGCCGCTCGACTCCAGCGTGATGGTCACCGTCACCAGCCCCTCCGGGGATGTGCGGTATTTCGAGGGGCTGGCGAGCAAGGTCGGCTGGTTCTACGACCCGAGCCACGATTTTGTCGTCGAGGAACCGGGTGTCTGGACGGTCCAGGTGCACGTGGTGCACGACACGGCCATACCGAGCGGCGGTGCGCCCACCACGAACAACACCGGCGGGGTGCTCGGCGCCTCGGACGGGCGATACGCCTTCTATGCCGCAGATGGCGACGCCCTGGCCCCAGCGCTCCTCGCCCCGCAACCCGGGTTCCTGCCCTTCCCGACGGACCCATACACGGGAGAAACGATTACGGTGACTCAGGTATCCGTCACCGGCATCGTGCCCCCGGTACTGGAGCACGCAGTGGTGTCGTACACGATCCGTATGCCGGGGTTCATCCTGGAGCAGGGCACGGTCGAGCCACTAGGCAACGTGTTCAGCATCGCGTACGACCCGCTGACGCTGCACGAGGACTTCCCGAACCTGGACCTGGTGGCCAAGGACGCGGCGATGCCCGGCCTGGCCGACCCGGTTTTGATCTCGTACCTGGTCTCCGGCTGGCAGGGTCAGGAGGAGACCCACTACGCCGGGGCCATGTTCATCAACGGGGAGGAGGTGCAGGCGCCGGGGGCGGTGTATGGCGGGTTGGCGTACCTGCCGCTGGTGGAGCGGTGAGGTGCCGGGCAGCGGGCGGAGGCGCCTAGCCCGACCTACTTGCCGATGTAGGGCGGTTTTGCTAACCGCCTTCCATCCCGTCGGGTAGAAAACCCGACCTACATCGTTTCACGATTGAGCGCCTGCCGCCTCGTCGGGTAGCTGGCTAAAGTCGGGTAGCTGGCTAAAGACGTCGAGCCCGACCCACTTGCCGATGTAGGGCGGCTTTGTAGACCGCCTTCCATCCGGTCGGGCAGCAAACCCGACCTACAGCGTCTCGCGATTGAGCGCCCACCGCCTCGTCGGGTAGCGGGTGAAGGCCGCCGAGCCCGACTTGCGTCGTCTCCCCATTGATTGCCTAAACAGGAGGACTGCGATGGACCGGGATTCGGAGCACAGAAGGTACGCCACTCTGCGTGAGCGCAGGCTTGCGGTTGCTCTCTGCTTGTTGCTTGCCGGAGCGGCGATTGGGGCACTGTCACTGGTGCTTAGCGGACCGCCGGCAGCGGCTGTGGCCGCGCCGACCGGTGAGTGGCACGTCTGCCCGGCTGGACCGAACACGTGCAACTTCGCATCGATCCAGGAAGCAGTGGACGCCGCGCAGCCCGGCGACGTGATCAAGGTCGCAGAGGGGGTCTACACCGACATGCATGTCCGCGAGGGGATGACCCAGGTGGTTTTCATCACTGAGAGCGTCACCGTCCGCGGAGGGTACACCACGTCCAACTGGGAGACACCTGACCCGGACTCCCACCCGACAACCCTCGACGCCGGAGGCACGGGGCGGGTGGCGGTGATTGAATGGGACAACGGCCGGAAGGTGACCGTCACCCTTGAGAGTCTTCGACTGACGAACGGCAGAGCGTTCGGCAATGACCACGGTGGCGGTGTCTACGCGGGGCACACAAACCTGGTCATCACAGGCTGCCAAGTCTTCAGCAACGCTGCCAGCGTCAAGGGCGGTGGCCTGTACCTCATTGGCACGCACGAGGCTCTGTTACAGGCCAATGAGATCTACAGCAACAGCGCAGAGTATGGCGGTGGCGGCAATATCGAGCACAGCCACGACGTGCAAGTCATTGGCAACCGAGTCTACCAGAATCGTGCAGACAACAGCGGCGGCGGCATGTTGATGTACAGCTCGCACCGGGCAGTTGTCCTAGGCAACGTGATACACGCCAGCCGAGCGGTCATTGGCGGGGGCGGCGGGCTCACCCTGGGCTTCTGCGACGGCGGCCTCGTAGGCCAGAACGACATCTTCGGCAACTTAGCGCACTCGAGCGGCGGTGGTATGCAAGCGTCGACCGGAACCGCTGGCCTAACGGTTGTCGAGAACGAGTTCTACGACAACGTGAGCGAGACCGGCAACGGAGGAGGCCTCTCGCTCAGTGGGGTCACCAACGCGAGAGTTATGGGTAACCGTGTCGGCCACAATGAGGCATCGCAAGGGGGCGGCATCGCACTTACCACAGTCGGCACGGCCACCCTGGAGGGGAACCAGGTCTATAGCAATTCTGTCTCCCACTACGGCGGGGGGGGGTATCTGTACAACTCCGAGCCCTTCACGATGGTCAACAACGTCATCGTCGGCAACGCCGCCCTCTCAGCGGGCGGCGGCTTGTACCTCACCGCGCTGGCGGGCAGACAGCGCTTCGGCTACCTGATCCACAACACCCTGGCCGACAACCGTCGCGGAAACGGAGGCCAGGCGGTCTACCTCCAAGACCACTCCACACTTAATCTCACCAACAACATCATAGCCGGTCACACGGTGGCTCTCTACGCCCGACCGGGATACAGCAACGCAATGACGGCGGACCACACCCTGTTTTTCAACAATGACAGCGACACGGGCGGCAGCTCTGTCCTCAGCAAGTACGCCATCGCGGGCCAGGATCCGGGGTTTGTTGATCCAGACGGCTGGGACTACCATATCCGCCTGGGCTCGCCGGCAGTTGACGCTGGGACTGCCATTCCCTGGCTGGCAGATGATGTCGACGGCGACAGCCGGCCCTACGGCGACGGCTACGATATCGGGGCGGATGAGGTCTGGCCAGCACTCATCTACCTGCCTCTCGTCGTGCGCGCGATGCCTTGACCGCCCATCGACTGGGCTGTCCTTCGAAGTGGAAAGGGCCGCGGCGCAGCCATCGAGGCAACCCTTGCCGCCGTGATTCTAGCGATTTCAGCGCGCCGCGTGTGACCAGCAGCGTCGAACCAAGGGATCTCTCTTGCACAAGGTACGAGATTCCTCGACCCCGCTCGGCATGACGGCAGCGGTTGGTCGGAATGACGGCCGCGGTCTTCCGCAATGACGGCGACGCGGTTGGTGAGTATGACGACAGCGGACATCGTCCGGAAAGGAAGCGTATAATGAGCCAGGAACGAGAACACACTGACCGAGTCTCACTCGAACGTACCGTCGCTATTGCCGGGAGCCTGCTACTCGCCTGCGCCGTGAGCGGCGGAGTCTGGTTGGTGCTGAGCGACCTGCCTGCGGCGGTCGCCGCACCAGACGGCGAGTCGCACGTCTGCCCAGCGGGCCTGCCGACGTGCGACTTTGCCACGGTCCAGGAGGCGGTGGACGCCGCCGGGCCTGGAGATGTGGTCAAGGTCGCGGAGGGGGTCTACACGGACCTTCATGTTCGCGAGGGGATGACCCAGGTGATTTTCATCACCGAGAGCGTCACCATCCGTGGGGGTTACACCACCGCCGATTGGGGGACGTCCGATCCCGACGCCCACCCTGCGATCCTCGACGCTGGAGGCCTGGGGCGGGTGGCACTGATCAAGCGAGACGGCAACCGTAAGGTGACAGTCACGCTGGACAGTCTGTGGCTGACGAATGGGAGGGCGACTGGCACAGACGATGGCGGTGGGATCTACGCGGAGTACACTAACCTGGTCATTACGGGCTGCCGAGTGTTCAGTAGCACGGCCGATCTCAAGGGCGGTGGCGTCGCGATCCGGTATTCGGACGGGGCCGTTCTGGAGTCGAACGAAATCTACAGCAATGGGGCTAAATTCGGGGGAGGGCTGCACGTCCACGTT
>JASFVG010000091.1:0-12648 GCA_050049955.1 Anaerolineae bacterium
CGGTGTCAGAAAGCGCTCCACCGAGCGGGGCAGGTAACGATATGCCGCCGGCTGTCCGCTGAGCAGCCCGGTGATGCGAGGCATCAGATCGGCGAAGTAGAAGCTGAACAGCGGGCCGAGGACGGGTGTGTGCGGCCAGCTCATTTCTAGAGCGACCACTCTCCCCTCATCCCTAACCACACGCCGCTGCTCGGCCAGGGCCTGCGGTACGTCCGTGACGTTTCGAAGTACGAAGGCACTGACGGCCGCGTCGAAGGTCTCGTCGGGGAACGGGAGATGGAGACCGTCGGCCTGCGACCAGAGCGTCCGAGGGCTATCGATCTTGTGCCGCCCCACGGCCATCATTGGGGCCGTTGGGTCTACTCCGAAGACTGTGGCATCAGACCAGCGGGCCGCCAGGGCCAGCGTCATATCGCCGGTACCGACGCCTACATCTAGCACCCGCCCGTTTGATGGCAGCCTGGCGGCTTCCGCGGCCAGCCGACGCCAATGCCGATCGCGCCCCAGCGACATTAGCCGATTGAGTATGTCGTAGCGCCGAGCGATCCGCGCGAAGAGCTCAGGGGAATCGGCTGGACTGGAGAACTCTCTCCTGGGCCGGGGTGTCACGGACGGCCCCGGGATCGCGGCCGCCGGCCGGGCAGTTCAATTCTGGACCGGGCTAGCAGCAGCCACACCCTTCCTTCACGTCCTCGCAGTCGCAGGCCTCGGCCACAGCCTCGATCTCTACGCGCCCGCCCAGGGGCAGAGCAGCGACCTGAACAGCTGATCGTGCCGGCGGAGCATCCGCGAAGAATCCGGCGTAGACCTCATTCATTCGCGAGAATTCCTCGATGTCCTGGAGGAAGACGGTGACCTTAACGACATGCTGAAGACACGATCCGCTGGCTTCCAGCACGGCCTGCACGTTCTCGAGCGCCTGCCGGGTCTGACTCTCAATATCGGGCCCAGCGAAGTCTTTGGTGCCAGGGATGATGCCTAGCTGCCCGGCGGTGAAGACGAAATCCCCCAGACGTACGCCCTGAGAGTACGGTCCGACGGCGGCCGGTGCTTGATCGGTGGTTATGATTTGTTTGTTCATGTCTGGCTCCTTGGTCTGTCTGCATCCAATGATCCATCTCTGGCGCGAATCTGCGAGAAAAGGCTGGCTATGGGCGGGCGACCACGACCGCGGCTTACTGGATTCACACGGCCCCTGACACCTGTTCCCACGACCTCATCATACCGGCCCGACTAGGGCCTCAGCACAAAGCCCCCTTCGGCACTCGCCTCCACGGCCTCCCGCTCCCACAGCATCGGATGGTATTCGATGTTCCGCCATGGATCGATCATATCGTCGTAGTGTCGATGGAACGGATGACCCGATTGCCCGGTGGTGTGCATGGAAACTGAGCGGGTGAAATCGCCAAGATCGACGACCTGACGTTGGGAGGCGACGGTCTGAACGGCAAAGGGCTCGCTCAGGCTGTAGCTCTCTTGATTGACCGTCGCCAGAGAGCCGTCTACCTCAAACGGCCCCCGATTGAACAGGGCCTCGACAACTCCGATACCGCACGCCCCCAGGGACTGGTTGTCGAACGATGCGGTGTGCAGGTCACCCCACCGCCACCCATCCATGTTGGTACCAGAGGTCTCAGACAGCGTATAGACCGCATTGTCCAAAGCCCTCAGCATAATCCCATCTCGAGTCTCCACCGAGGAAGTGGTGACGTCGTCAAACCAGCAGGACCTCGGGTCGGGCAGCAGTGTCCGAAGCGCTTGCATGAGCGAAGGGCGGGCCTCATCAAGGAGGTGTTGTCCCAGCTCGTCCTCGAAGGTGGCGTCGATCAACTCTATCCGAAAGGTCTCAAAGAGGGCAGCAGCACCACTGTCCCGCGTTGCTCGCCCCTCCCAGGCGCTCAGAAGCGCGAGCGCCTCCGCCAGGCGTGGTTCATCGGCGGTCAACTGCAGCACGAAAGGTAGGACCTCCTGTGCCCAGACAGACGTGAGATCGGCCTGAGCGGCCTGCATGTCGGCGAGAGACAGCTTGGAGTCGGACTCGATCAGATCCCGGATGCGCTTCGCCCGGTAACCATAGTCCCAGTCTTTCGTGAGCAGGTAGGGGTAGTCACGCCCGACGACGGCGTTGTTGGCCGCGACGATGAAGCCCTCCGGCGGATTGAGCGTCCGCGGCAGCTCATCGAAGGGAATCGTATCGACCCACTCGTGTTCCCCGGTCCAGCCCGGCACCGGCATCGTGCCGTCGCCGGACGCACGGATTGGAATCACTCCCGGGGCCTGGTAGCCGATGTTGCCGTCAACGTCAGCGTACACGAAGTTTTGGCTGGGTACATCCCAATACGAAAGCGCCTCGCGGAACTCCTGCCACTTGCGGGCCTGATCTAAGAGCAGGATACTCCTGAAGATCGTGCCGGGCTGGAGCGCCGTCCACGACAGGGCGAGCGGCTGCCATCCGAAGGACCAAGGCTCGTCTGTCCCACCGCCAACATCGTTGATGATCGGGCCATGGTGGGTGACCCTCACGTTCACGACCACAGGCTCGTCCTGCCCGGCGACCGGGATCTCCTCGCGGATGATCTCCATGTCAAGCCATCGGCCCTGAAACTCGTATTGGTTAGGATCATCTGGGTTGACCTTCTCGATAAAGAGATCCTGGACGTCCGGTCCCAGGTTCGTGACACCCCAGGCGATGCGGTCATTGTGGCCGATGACCACGCCGGGAGTGCTCGCGAAGGAGAACCCAACAACGTTGTAGGGGCATTCAGGGCCCACTGGATCGCAGTGCAAGCCGATTTCGTACCAGATAGAGGGCATTTGGATACCCAGATGGGTATCGTTGGCCAGAAGCGGCATACCCGTGTCGCTTCGATCGCCGGCCACAACCCAGCTATTGCTGCCGAGGTGTTCTCCTGCCCCCAGCGCGACCGGTTCCAGGAAGGCATCGGGTACATGCGAGAGTGAGGCCTCGGAGGGAAGCCCAGCCACAATCACTGGGTACTCCTCTGGATAGGAGGGGACCAGGACATCGACTGCCGCGCTCCCCAGTCGGGCAGCCAGGTTGGCGCGCAGTAGCTCATCGGTCCTGTTGCCCGATAGATCCCACGCCATCACTTTGCCCCAGGTCACAGTGTTGAGAGGGGTCCACGGCTCGATCTCAATCTGGTCCCCGGTCAAGCCCAGGATGGTGAATTCCAGTCCTAGTGGCCCCGCGTGGCTGGAGATGTACGCATTCACGCCCCGCGCATAGGCCTCCAGAACGGACTTTGTTTCCTCGTCCATCAGTTCCAGTTCACGGCCGGCGGCGCGATGCCAACCGACGGTGCGGATGAAGCGGTCCTGTTCCAGCGCAGATTCGCCCAGAATCTCCGACAGGCGCCCTGACCCGATGCGACGCCAGAACTCCATCTGCCAGAAGCGATCCTGGGCGTGGGCGTAGCCCTGAGCGAAGAACAGATCGTCGGCGTTGGAAGCGTAGACGTGAGGGATACCCCAATCGTCGCGGAGGATGGTGACCTCGTCCTGGAGGCCATCGATCTGAATCGTGCCGTCCGTCTCCGGCCAGCAACGACGGACGGCGAGGGCTCCGCCGCCCAGGCCGACCAGACCGATGACTAGAAGGACCGAGAGTGCCACCAGCAGGAAACGAGCGGGCTTGCCCATGAGGTGCCTCTACCTCTCCCTTTGTCACGCACGGGACGGTGGCGATTATAGCGTGCCGAAGATGCGAAGTCAAACCATGAGGCCCAAGCGGGAACCGCCAGAAGAACGCGGGTGACCGGCAGTGCCGATGCACGAGGGGTGTGCAGTCAGATGGGGGTGGGTGCCGATGCTCGCTTCCGCCATCCAAACGCGAACTGGCGATAGATGGGAGACCTCATAAGCAGCCCAAACCGGACAGCTGGGCGGAAGAACCGAATGAGGCGGGTCTTGAAGCCAGCCAGCTCTACCATCTCCGCGACGTAGTCCTTCAGATCGCGCTGCTGGTAGCGCAGCAGCCGTTGGCTCTCGGCCGAGTCGACCCAATCCGTAGGGAAGGGCACTGAACCGAAGGCTCTCTCTGGCAGCATGCCAACCCCCATCGCCTCCAGGACGGCCTGCACGATCTCGCGATACGTGTAGCGGCAGCGCGGTCCGCCGCCGATCAGGAGTGTCTTGCCCCAGATTCTTTCGCTAGTCACCCCATTCGCGATGGCCACAGCGACATCGCGGGTATGGACGAACTCCATACGATTGCAGAGGGGCACGTCGAACATCCCCGGATCGAGCTTGATCGCAAGGGGTAGCGTGGCCGCCAGCCTGAGAATCGACCACTCCAGCCCTGACAGCTTGATCATTCGCTCGCAAGCCACTTTGTGGCGTGAGTAGTACTCAATAGGGTAAACCGGATCCGAGACGGTTCTAGGCGGCGGTTGATCCTGCGTTTTTCCGAAGACATGGTACGACGAGGTGAAGATGAGCTTCGGCGCCTCAGGTAGGGCTCTCATCGCGGCCAGCAGGTTGCGGGTGCCGCCGATGTTGATCTCCCGTGCCCAATCAGGCCGGCGCTCCGACTCGACGCCCGTTGCCGACATCTTGGGGATGATGAACGCCAGATGAACCACCATGTCCTGGTGGCGAACGGCCGCGGCAACCGCCTCCCGTTCCCGGAGATCGCCCCAACACGTCTCTATCTGCCCTTCGAAACGCGCGGCGGTCCTCCTGTTCACCGGTGTCTTGAGGTCGAAACAGCGCAGTTGATGACCACGCTTGGCAAGCTCCTCCAATGTACTTGTTCCAACGTTCCCGAATGCACCCGTGACAAGAATTCTCATCTCACTCCTTGACCGCTATCCCGCGCAGCAGCATCCGCATACTTTCCCCCGCCACCTGGCCCCAGTCCGCCCCCTCCGTGTCGAGCAGCCCCTGTACTACAAGACCGACCGCCAGCGAGACGATGACACGGGCAGCGGTATCGGGGTCGACCGGGCGCAGCGTGCCCTCAGTGACGCCGGACTCAATCATCCGGGAGAAGAAGGCGCGGTAGCGTCGATATGGGGCGATGGTCGCCTCCCAGACATCCGCTTCGCGGGCAGCCCTCGTCCAGAAGTCCAAGAAGAGGGGCAGCTGCTCTCCGCCGGCTTGGAACACCTGCCGGATGATGCCGGTCATCCGCATAAGCTCCTCCGGCACCGAGGCATCCTCGGCGCGGATGCCCTCGAGCTGCTCATCCAACGCCGCGAGCCAACGCTCCAACAGCTCCAGAAACAGCGCTTGTTTGCTGGGAAAGTGGTGGTAGAAGGCACCCTTGCTGACCTGGGCCCTTTGGCAGATCTCTGCCACGCCGGTGCTTCCATAGCCGTGTTCTGCAAAACCACCTAGTGCAGCTTCCAGAATCCTGGTGCGCGTCTCCTCGCCTCGCTGTTGAGTCGCCATTCCGCTGTACCTCCGGCTTCACTAACAAACCGACTGGTCGGTATTATTCTACCCATGCTCCGGCGATTGTCAAGCTGCCGTTGCGGTCGACGCCGAGTTAGCCTGTGCTTTACCATTCTGCAAAACTGAGGTACAATGGCGGTGCTAGGGAGTTGCTGCAACCGGGAGGGAGACACAATGCGAAGGATACTGACGGTCGTCATTGTACTTGTCTTGACGCTGGTCATTGCGACGCCTGCCCTGGGTTCAACCATCCACACCGTGCAACGTGGCGAGAACCTGTACAGGATCGGGCTGCGCTACGGTGTTACGGTCAACGCTCTGGTAGCTGCCAACGGGCTACGAAATGCCAACCACGTGTGGGTCGGGCAGCGACTGGTCGTTCCCACGGGCAGCAGTCCGAGCTCAAGCGCCACCTCTTCGGGCGTCCATGTCGTCCGCCGGGGGGAGAATCTGTACCGCATCGCGCGGAGCTACGGCCTGTCGTACTACACACTGGCGAGTGCGAATGGAATCGCCAATCCCAACCACATCTACGTGGGGCAGCGGCTGACGATCCCCGGAAGCGGTGGCTCGCCGTCGCCTCAGCCCTCGAATCCATCCCCTGCCAGCAGCGGTCGCTGGATCGACGTCAACCTCAGCACACAGCGGCTCACGGCATACGTGGGAAGTACACCCGTCCGTAGCACACTGGTTTCCACGGGGTTGCCGCGAACACCAACGGTCACGGGCAGCTACCGCATCTACGTCAAGTACACCTCTACGGCTATGTCCGGGCCGGGCTACTATCTGCCCAATGTCCCGTACACCATGTACTTCTATCGCGGCTATGGCATCCATGGGACCTATTGGCACTCAAACTTCGGCCACCCCATGAGCCACGGCTGCATCAATCTGCCGACGTCCGAGGCTCAGTGGCTCTTCTACTGGGCGTCGGTGGGCACGCTGGTCAAGATTCACTACTAGCTCGCCCGGACAGGGCGAATCCATCAAGTTGGGGGCCGCCCGGGCGGGTGCCCGGTGTGAGTGCGCCGCCAGGCTGTCCTTCTCACGTAGGTCAGCAAGTGCCGGGCCGTTCGGTCCAGTCCTTTGGACGAACTCACAGCGGGTCGAGGGCGTCCGCGCTGTTCCAGCCGCCCAAACACCTTTGCGTTGACCTCACCGGCGCTCGATCAGCCGTATTCGACAGGTTGAGGTCCGGGAACCCCATCAAGATGCCGTTGGACATTCTCCACTATGACCTGCTATCTCATGACCTGCTATCTGGCGGCGCGGCCGCCCGAATGGGCCAATAGCCCGAGCCGCCGCCCTTCCCGTCCGGGGAGGGCGACCGGTTGACTCGGTTCTCCAGCACGAACGCCTGCGGCTACCCTTGTCGGGTGGGATCAGCACTGGTAAACGCCGCATGCCCTGTACCTGGCCGGGAAACCCCCCAGACGGCAAACCCGTTACGATCTGGCTTTGCGACTGAGCGTGGCTCCGGTCGCAGGGGAGATCGCTGCGACCCGACCTTCTGATCTGCATCGGCAACAGCGAGGTGAAGCAGGGAGGGATCAGTGACGAGAGAAGTCAGCATTCCGATCACCGACGGTGAGTATCAGGTGGTGTTCCCCGAGAGGTGCATCTATTGCGGAGCACCCTCAGACCGGCGGCTGCGGAAGACGGTGAGCGCCGGTAGCGGCCGGCGAACGCGGTTTGCGACGCTGGACGTGCCGTACTGCGCCAAGCATGCCCAACTGTCGAGGCGAAATGCCCGGATACTGAACCTGGGATGGGTGGCCATTCTCCTGTTCAGTTGCTGCGTCATATTCGGCGTGACGACGAGTATCAATCGAAATCCGCCGGTATGGCTGTGGGTGGTCCTGGCGCTGATCGCGGGCGTCCTGGCGTTCGCTGGCGCACGGATGCTCCGCGTTCTGCTGGGCCGATCGAATCAGTCGATGGCCGATATGCTGGACAGCAGCCACCTGGGCCTGAAGGCGGAACTGGCCGGCGACGAGATCATTCTCACGTTCGCCAACGATGAGATGGCGGAGGAATTCGCCCAGCTGAACGGGAGGCCCATGGGCACGTGAGGCAGCGCCATCTTCCGCCCGGAGAGTAAGGCGGCCCAAGTGGACGAGCCGTGAGGACGAATGGCAGCTGGGCCCTCCGCAGCCCAAACAGAACATAGCGCCCGAGGAGGTCTTATCGTGGATCGAAGGATACGTTCCATCGGTATCGTGTTGCTCACAGCGCTCCTGTCGGCCTTAGGTATCACAGGCTTGCTTGCGCTCGCTTTGCCGCCGGAATCGGCCCCGGAGAAGGTGACTGTCTTGTACGTGGACGACGATACCTGTCCTGCAGTTGGGTTCGGGACCGACGTCGACCCCTATTGCCGGCTCCAGGATGCAGTGGATGCGGCGAACGACGGCTCGGAGATCCGTGTCGCGGTCGGCTCTTACACGGGAACCGAGACCGTGCTAGACGCACGCACCGGCTACACCTACACTCAGGTAGTCGCCATCACGAAGAGCCTGGCGCTTCGCGGCGGGTACGATGCTGACGCCTGGAGCGCCGCTCCCGACCCATCGGCTCACCCCACCCTGATCGATGCCCAGCGGCAAGGCCGCGGCATTTCCATCGTCGGCACATCCACAGATTGGCTATCGGTGACCATTGACGGCTTCACAATTACGGGCGGTGACTACACCGGCCTCGGCAACCCCGCAGGCGGAGGCTGGCAGGTGTGCCAGGCGGCCGAGGGAGCAGATTGCGGCGGCGGACTCTACGCCACCCAGAGCGCCCTCCTACTACGAAACAGTATCATCACAGACAACATCGCCGGCGACCACGACAATAGTGCCGGGGGGGGCATCTACGTATTGACTGTCCCGCCTGACGGCCAAGATATCCGCATCGAGAACTGTCTGATCGCCAACAACAGCGCCCTAGGAAGTGACAGCGAGGGAGGTGGGATCTACATGTACGGTCTCCCTTGCCCTCTTACGATCACCCGCAGCACACTCCAGAACAACAGAGCTAGCGGGCGGGGCGGCGGGATGAGATTGAACAACACAGCGCATGCCCGAGTGGCTATTGAGAATACCGACTTCATCAGCAATGCCACCGCGGCTCACGCAGGCGGCGGTGCATTCATCCCCGTGAACAGGAATGGCGAAGCGCTGGTCATGGACCGGGCGCGTTTCCTGGGCAACCGGGCCGACGGATCGGGAGGGGCAGCACTTGCCGTAGAACTGCCCGGACCCTACAGTCCTCGGGCCCGGCTGACGAATCTCGTCTTTGGCGGCAACCGGAACGACTCTGGCCCCGTGCTCAGCATTCTCAACCTCACTAGCGCCAGGCAGTTCCAGGTTGACATGGCGCACATCACGGCGGCGGACAACGAGGCGCCAACGTTCCTGCGTGCCGCGGCGTGGGGGACGAACAACCGCCTGACGACCACGCTGACCAATACGTTGCTGGTTTCCTTCACACACGGATTTGTGGGCTCGGTAGGGCTTGACGGGCAAGCCGTGATCCGGCATGCAAACACGCTGGCCGACGGCGTGGTCACCCTGCACCACGCGCAAGACGGGTCCCCCACCTTTGAGGCGGTCAATCCGCTGAGCGGCGATGCCAGACTGGACAGCAGCTACCATCTGCTAGCTGGCTCGGACGCCATCGACGCCGGCGTGGACGCGGGCGTTGCCGTGGACATCGACGGTGGTTTCCGGCCGCAGGGCGCCGAACCCGACGTCGGCGCCGACGAACTTGATTACCCCACCACATCGCCAGACAGTCTGTCTGTCTCAGGGCCCGGGGCAGTGGCTGCCAATGTAGATGCAGGCTTCTCGGCGGCTGTCAGCCCGATCACGGCGACGGCGCCGTTCACGTATGTGTGGCAATCAACTGACCTCGAGTGGGTGACACACACCCTCCGGAGTGCCGGTGACTCGGTCAAGTTTGAATGGAGTACGCCAGGCGACAAGGTCATCACCGTAACGGCGAGCAACGGGTTTGGGACGGTGACCGACACTCACTCCGTTCAGGTGAGTGGCGTTCCCATACTGCACATCAGCAAGGAGGGCCCTGCCGAAGCCCTGGTGGGCGCCCCTATTACCTATACTCTGACAATCACCAACTCTGGGGTGGCTGCGGCACAAGGTTTGGTCGTGACCGACACTGTGCCCAGCGGGGCCAACTACGTCAGCGGCGGGACGCGAGTGGGCGGTGAGGTGTGGTGGGACGTCTCGAGTCTTGCAGCCAACGGTGCTGTTGAAGAGTTGAGCTTCGTGGTCACTGCGACCGACACCATTGCCAACGATTCGTATCGTGTGACCGCGAGCGGCGGGCACACGGCCACTGGCACGGTTCCGGTGGTAACGGTTGTCGGCATCCCCGACCTGTCCATCACCAAGGCGGGGCCATACGCTGCCAACGCAGGCGATCCGGTGAGCTACAACCTGACGCTGCTAAACAACGGTGCTGTGGCGGCAACACATCTCGTCGTCACCGACACTATTCCAACTGGCGCCACCTATATCAGCGGCGGCACCCTGGTGGGGGAGGAGGTCCGCTGGACGGTCGCCAGCCTGCCGCCAAATGGTGGCGAGACCCAGGTGTCCCTCGTCCTCACTGCAGATCAGACGATCACCAACACCGATTATGGTGTCATTGCCGACGGCGGCTTCGGCAGCATGGGAGTTGACTCTGTGACCACTATCATTGGGCCTGCCGGAACCCGTTTCGTAGCCCCGCACGGCATCGACGGCCTGAATCCATGCACCGAGAGCGACACGCCGTGTGCCACCCTCCAGCATGCAGCGAACGTTGTCGGCGAGGGTGATGAGATTCGCGTGGCGGCCGGCACCTACGGCGGTACACAGACGGTGGTGGACGCACGGACGGGCTACACCTACACCCAGGTGGTGTTCGTCGACAAAGACCTCACCTTGCGCGGCGGCTATGACTCGCAGGACTGGAGCGCCGAGCCTGATCCCACCGCCCATCCAACCATCATCAATGCCCAGCGAAGTGGTAGAGGTGTCTCGCTGGTCGGCTCCTCCTTCACCGACATCCCCTCAGTGACTATTGACGGCTTCACCATCACTGGCGGGGACTACACCGGCCTCGGCAACCCTCCCGGCGCAGGCTGGCAGGTGTGCCACGCCGGCGAGGGCGTAGACTGCGGCGGCGGTCTCTACGCCACCTGGAGCACCCTCCTGCTCCGCAACAGCATCATCACCGACAACGTCGCCAGCTACAACGACGATAGTCACGGCGGCGGTCTCTACGCATTCGAAGTCCCCCAGACGACCCCGGGCATCCGCATCGAGAACTCTCTGATCGCCGGCAACAGCGCACCAGCGACTGGTGGCGAAGGCGGCGGAATCTTCATCGATGGCCTCCATAGCACGCTTGCGATCAGCCGTAGCGTGCTGCGAGACAACCACGCTGACAGCCGAGGAGGCGGAATACGGCTTAACAACACTTCGTGGTGTCTGGTCAAGATTGCGGAGACGGATTTCGTCCGCAACGCAAGCCAATCCGGCCCAGGGGGCGCTGCTTTCATCCCTCTTGACGCTGATGGTGATGTCCTGACGATGGATCGAGTCCGCTTCCAGGACAACCAGGCTGACAATTCCGGCGCCGCGCTCCAACTGGAGGTGCCCGGCCCCTACGCCCCACACGCCCGACTGACCAATCTCCTCCTCTCCGGCAACCGCAGTGGCTCTGGGTCGGTCGTCTACACCTATAGCCCCAGGGAAAGCCTGGAAATTGAGATGGCGCACGTCACCGCGGCAGAGAACGACGCTCCTCGTTTCCTCTATGCCCTGGCTTGGGGATCCAATCACTGGCTCACCGTAACCCTGACCAACACCCTCGTCTTCTCATCAGAACACGCCTTCAGTGCGTCTGAGGGGAGCGGTGGCCAGGTCTTCATCCGGCATACGAACACGCTGACGGACGACGTCACCGCGCTGCACCAACCGGTCGGCGGGGACCCCACCTTCGAGGCAGTCAACCCGCTGAGCGGCGATGCCAGACTGGACAGCTCCTACCACCTGCGACCGGGCTCGGACGCCATCGACGCCGGGGTGGACACAGGGGTTGCAGTGGACATTGACGGGGACTCCCGGATCGAATACGCTCCCCCGGACATCGGTGCGGATGAGTTCACCATCTACCGCGTGTTCCTGCCGCTGGTCCAGCGCAGCCATTAGTACTAGCGAGACGCGGAAAGGGCAGCCGACCTATCGTCTGACCCTATTGGGGCGTTGCAGCCCAGGAGGTCTCCTAATGCATCGCAAGCTACTCGCAATCACCGCTGGGGCGCTGACCGGCTTCCTGCTCGTCGGTGCCATCACGCTACTGCCAGCCCTGGCCTCTTCCCGAGTAGCTCCGGCGACCGACGGGGCCATCGTCTATGTGGACGACGACACCTGCCCCGCGGCTGGGTCGGGGACCGACGTAGACCCCTACTGTAGGATTCAGGACGCGGTGGACACAGTCGCCGAGGGCGGCGAGGTTCGGGTCGCGGCCGGGACCTACACGGGTAGTCAGATGGTTGTAGACACCCGCACTGGGTACACCTACACCCAGGTGGTGTTCGTCGACAAGGACCTCACCTTGCGCGGCGGCTATGACGCCGCTGACTGGGCCGCCGACCCCGACCCGGTGGCCAATCCGACCGTGATTGACGCGCAGCGGAGTGGTCGAGGGGTCTCCATCGTCGGAACCGTGAGCGACAATCCACTCGTCACTCTGGACGGCTTCACCATCACCGGGGGCGACTACACCGGGCTGCACAATGCCGCCGAGTACTACTATGACCGAGGCGGCGGGCTCTACGCACGGCGCAGCGGTCTGTCGCTGCTCAACTGCACGGTCGTTGACAACATCGGTGGCCGACACAAGCACAGCGAGGGAGGCGGCATCTACATCCAGGAGATCTACAATGAGGTGCTGATCGAGAACACCAGTGTCATCAGCAACAGCACCCCTGGCAGCTCTGGCTATGGGGCTGGCATCTTCATCAGCGGGGCCTATGCCCCGATCACCATCACCCGGTCCGTGATCCAGGATAACCATGCCAGCCACGCGTTCGCTGCCATAGCCCTCTACAGTGGGGATGCGCCCCTGACCTTCACCGAGACCGACGTAAGAGGGAACAGGACTGAGACCCACGGTATCGTCTATCTGCAGCTGAGCACCGACACGCGGTCCTCAGTATGGACCGGGTCCGATTCCTGG
>JASFVG010000092.1:0-12600 GCA_050049955.1 Anaerolineae bacterium
AAGAGCGGTGAGAGGTTAGTGGGCCAGGTAGCCAAGCGCCAGGCCGTCGTTAATCCAGACAACACAGTCTTCTCGATCAAGCGGCTGATGGGGCGCCGCTACGACGAAGCTGAAGTGGAGAAGGCTAGAGGGGTCTTGCCCTACGAGATCGTGGAGGGTCCTTCGAATGACGCGAGGGTGTATGTTCCGCTGAAGGATAAGGAGTACACTCCGCAGGAGATCTCGGCAATGATTCTCGGCAAGCTGAAGAAAGATGCTGAGGCCTATCTCGGCGAGGAGGTCACCCAAGCCGTCATCACCGTGCCAGCCTACTTCAACGACAGTCAGCGTCAGGCGACCAAAGACGCAGGCAGAATCGCTGGCCTAGAGGTGATGCGCATCATAAACGAGCCAACCGCCGCAAGTCTGGCGTACGGGCTGAACAAGGAGCAAGACGAGACGATTCTGGTCTTCGACCTGGGTGGGGGCACCTTCGACGTCTCCGTGCTGGATGTCGGTCAGGGTGTTGTCGAGGTTCGTTCGACCAGCGGCGACACCTTCTTGGGTGGTGACGACTGGGACCAGCGGGTGACAGACTTCATCGCCGATGAATTCAAGAAGGAGCAGGGTATTGATCTCCGGCAAGACCGTCAGGCACTGCAGCGGTTGAAGGAGGCAGCGGAGAAAGCCAAGATTGAGCTTTCGACGGTGCTGGAGACGGAGATCAACCTCCCGTTCGTCACCGCTGACGCCTCCGGTCCCAAGCACTTGCAGATGAAGCTTAGCCGCGCGAAGCTGGAGCAGTTGACTGAAGACCTGGTAGAACGCTGCCGGGTGCCCTTCGAGAAGGCGCTGAAGGACGCCAAGCTGTCGCCGGGCGAACTGGATGAGGTGGTTCTGGTTGGCGGCGCGACGCGAATGCCCATGATTCAGGAGTTGGTGCGCGAGCTGACGGACGGTAAGGAACCGCACAAGGGGGTCAACCCGGATGAGGTTGTGTCAATCGGTGCAGCTATACAGGCCGGTGTGCTGGGTGGCGAGGTGAAGGACGTTCTGCTGCTCGATGTGACGCCACTGACGCTAGGTGTGGAAACACTAGGCGGCGTGCTTACGCCCATTATTGAGCGAAACACTACGATTCCAGTGCGGAAGAGCGAGACCTTCTCCACAGCTGAGGACGGCCAGACTGCGGTGACGATCCACGTACTGCAGGGGGAGCGGGCGATGGCCGCCGACAACATGAGCCTGGGCCGGTTCAACCTGGAAGGCATTCCGCCAGCGCCCCGCGGCATCCCTCAGATCGAGGTGACGTTCGACATCGACGCTGACGGGATTCTCAACGTAGCAGCCCAGGACAAGGCTACCGGCAAGGAGCAGACTGTCACCATTGAGGCCACAACGAACCTAAGCGAGGGCGAGGTGGACCAGATGGTGAGGGAATCGAAGCAACACGCATCTGAGGACCGGCGCCGCAAAGAGCTGGTCGAGGCCCGCAACAGGGCAGACCAGCTGGTGTATCAGATGGAGAAGTCGCTGCGGGACCTTGGCGACAAGGTTTCGGCTTCGGATCGTAAGCGTATCGAGGACGTCATCGACGAGCTGAAGCAGGCAAAGGACTCTGACGACAAGGCCCGCATAGAGCGCCTTATCGACCAGCTGCAACAGGCCAGCCAGGCAATCGGGCAAGCGATGTACGCCCAGCAGCAGGCAGCCGCGGGTGGACCACAAGCGGCGTCTGGCGCCGGGCCGCAGGCCGGGCCAAGTGAAGGCGAGGAAGAGGTCGTCGAAGGCGAGTTTCACGAGGTTTAGTGGCAAGGCGGTAGATTGGGGTGCCATGGGAAAGAAACGACTCGTGGTAATCAACGCCAATCTACCGCTTCGCCGTCCAGGATTGTGGTATGAATAGACATGTGCGCGTGCCGATTCGCGTGAGACGCCCCACTGACGGGCGGTACAGAGAGGTCTCTAGGAGCGAGCGGTCTGTGGTAGACGCCGAACCGGACGTTGTCGATAGGCAGCCGGTTTCGAGGGGGGAACCGGAGACTGCGTCTCCGAAACCAGCTGGAGCGAAGTCGCATGCCCCGGAGTCCGAGTCCGCTTCTGATCCTGAGCAGGAGCTGCGCGCGTGGCGGGATCGTGCGTTGCGCCTTCAAGCCGAGATGGACAACTTTCGCAAGCGGCAGAAGCGGCTTGCGGACGAGCGGGCGGAGGCCACACGAGAGCGCTTGCTGCGCAGTTTCCTGACCGTCTCGGATGACCTAGAGAGAGCGTTGCACGCTACACAGAGTGAGCACGCGGGTCTCCACGAGGGCGTCGAGATGACCTATCGGTCACTTAAGCAGCTCTTGAAGCAGGAGGGTGTTGAAGAGATCGAGGTGAAGGGAAGAGCTTTCGACCCCAACCGGCACGAAGCGATAGCAACTGTTCCTCACCTTGAAGTTGGCGCCGACGAGAACACCGTTGTTGAGGTGTCTCAGCGCGGCTATCATCTGGACGGACGGCTTCTGCGCCCCGCGCGCGTTGTCGTCGCCAAGTAGTCGGGTGGAGCAACGGAAAGCCTTACGGACCTCGACTTAGACCGCCCTCAGGGCGGGTTCCTGGCGCAGGGGAAGCAAACAGCCAAAATGGATCGGCAGCGCGACTTGACGCCCATCTCTCGTCTGCGGGGGATACTGCAGGTGGTGCATGGAGTATAGGGACTACTACGAAACCCTGGGTGTGAGCAAAGACGCAAGCCAGGACGACGTTCGGCGCGCGTTTCGTCGGCTGGCGCGGAGGCATCACCCAGACCTGAACCCGGACGATTCGGACGCCGAAGAGCAATTCAAGGCTATCAACGAGGCCTACGAAGTACTCTCGGACCCCGAAAAACGCCAGAAGTACGATCGCCTGGGCGCCAATTGGCGTCAGTATCAGCAGTCGGGCGGGCAACCCGGTGGTTTCAACTGGGGTCAGTGGACCACCGGCGCCCAGGCCGGGGGCGGGCCCCAGCGTGTCTACGTACGTCACGGCACACCAGAGGACCTGGACGATCTCTTCGGTGGCAGCAGTCCGTTCTCCGACTTCTTCACACAGATCTTCGGGGGTATGGGAGGAGGAGGAGCAGCCCCCCGTACGGCCGGAGGCGCTGGAGGGCAGCCCGATGGGACGTGGACTGGAGCCTACCCGGGCGGGTTCGAGTATCAGGTTCGCCCCTCCCGAGGCCAGGACTTCCAGCAAGAGATCGAGATCAGCCTCCGCGAGGCCTACACGGGCACTCCGCGCATCCTGCAACGGGATGGGCGGCGCCTGAGCGTCAGCATCCCCCCAGGCTCGCGCACTGGAACTCGGGTGCGGGTCGCGGGCGAAGGTGGCCCTGGCGCCGCCGGGGGCGAGACCGGGGATCTGTATCTGGGCGTTACGGTACGGCCTGATTCGCAGTTTGAGCGCCACGGGGACGACCTGCGCGTTGTCGTCCCGCTTGATCTCTACCTGGCAGTTCTGGGGGGGACCACGAGCGTGCCGACCATGGATGGCTCAGTGATGCTGACGATCCCGCCAGGCACGCAGAACGGTCAGGTCTTCCGCCTGCGGGGTAAAGGGATGCCCAAGCTTCGCAACCCGGAGTCCTTCGGTGACCTATACGCTGAGGTTGACGTGCAACTCCCGACCCACCTCACGGCCCGCCAGCGCGAGCTGTTTGAGCAGTTGCGTGACCTCTCGTAGGAGATCCTTCCAGCGATGAGCGGACGCCACGAGATCACGACAGTGCAGACCCGCGAACTCATCAGTATCAGAACCGCCGCTCGGCGAGCCGCTGTGGATGGAGAAGTCGTCGAGTACTGCATCGAGGTGGGCCTACTAGAGAGGGGGCTGACCGAAGACGATGTGCGGGAGCTGCGCCGGGTCCGGCGGCTGATGTCGCTAGGCGTCAACCTCGAGGGGGCCGAGATCATCCTCCGCCTGCGGCGCCGAATCCAAGAACTCGAGGCCGAATTAGCGCGGCTGAGGATGTGCCTCCTCTCCTAGCTCACTATCCTGGACCCCGCGTCCGCGAGAATGACGAGAACAGAATGAAGTCTGGAGACACGAGCAGAGCGCTGATCCTGGTTGCACTGACGGCCCTGGTTCTTTCTACGCTGGCGTGTCGCATAACGCCGGAGATCCTCCTTCCGACGCCGACGCCAACGCTACCTCCCCCGACTCCGACGATCGAACCAACGGCGTCCCTCCCGGAGCTTGTAGAACCCCTCAATGCCCTGCAATCGCAGGTCGAGGCCGTCTACGCACAGTCAAGCTCGGCAGTCGTCAACATTACCAGCGTCACCTACGCCTACGACTTCTTCTTCAACCCGGTGCCTCAAGAGGGCACTGGTTCTGGCTTTGTCTACGACGAGAGAGGGCACATCATCACGAACTACCACGTGATCGAGGACGCCGAGGAACTCTCGGTTGCCCTGGCCGATGGGGAGACCTACCCAGCCGAGATCGTTGGTGTGGATCCAACCAATGACCTGGCTGTCGTACGCATCGAGGGCGATGGTCTGCCCGGGCCGATCTCGCTGGGCGACTCTGATGCTCTCCGGGTGGGCCAGTTCGTCGTGGCCATCGGCAACCCCTTTGGGCTCGAGCGAACGCTGACGGTCGGGGTAATAAGCTCGTTGGGACGCGTCATCAAAGGGCCTGATGGCCGATTCATCGGTGAGGTTGTCCAGACAGACGCGGCCATTAACCCGGGTAACTCCGGCGGCCCATTGCTCGACCTCAACGGGCGGGTGATCGGCGTGAACTCCCAGATCGTGAGCCCCAGTCAGGCAAACGCGGGCGTCGGGTTTGCCGTTCCCTCGGACACCGTACGCCGAGTGGTGCCGGAGCTGATCGCCCGCGGTAGTTACCCGCACCCCTGGCTGGGCATCGAACCTATCTCGCTGACGGCTGAGCGAGCCAGGATCTTCCGTCAGGCCGGGATGCCTGTCGCGGTCGACGAAGGCGTGCTAGTGCTGGAGGTGATAGCCGGTGGTCCCGCGGATCGGGCCAGCATCCGTGGCGGCGACCAGATCGCACGTATCGGCCGGTATCGCGTGCCCCTGGGGGGAGACATCATCACGGCCGTCAATGACGAGCCAGTTGCCGACTACCAGGATTTGACCGTATACCTGGAGACCCAGACCCGCGTGGGCGACACCGTCACGCTTGCCATCATCCGGGAGGACAGCGGAGGGGAGGCGCAGGAGCAAACGGTCAGCGTGACGCTGGCTGAGCGTCCGTGACGTCCGCTCCTCTCAGTGGCGACTTCGGTATTTGCGGCGGATGCTCCCGCCCCCCCGACCCCGACTACGTTGTTCCCGTGTCGTCGATCGCAGAGGCGAGTTCAGTCACAGCCTCGGCTAGTTCCGTCACGAGCGCGTGCGCGCCCAGCCTCTCCCGAGCCAGCTCGACCACCTGGTTGTAGTAGGTCAGCTGCAGCTGCGGCCCGCGATTGAAGTGCTGCCAAACCGCAGGCCCCTGCTGACGCAAATCGTCCACGAAGCTGCGGGCATTATGGAGCGTGTCAGCGCACTTGACCGCCACCGTCTCCCGACTCGCCGCACGTAGCCGTTGCAGCGCCTCCTGCTTGCGCAATTCCCAGGGTCGCTGAACGCCGTCCGTATCGCTCTTGCGCTCCGATAGCACAGCCACCATCTCCGCCACCCGGGCTCCAAAGCGCGCTTCAATCTCGGCGAGGCTGTAGCCTTGATCCTCGACCACGTCGTGTAGGAGACCTGCAATCGCGGCATCCTGCGAGAAACCGTGTCGCAACAGTATGACCGAGACGTGCATCGGGTGGACAACATAGGGTAGACCACTGCCTTTGCGCGTCTGGTCACCGTGCTCGACGGTTGCAACACGCAGGCCCTCGTCGTACTTCTCGGAATAGCCCTCTACTCTCTTCATAGTCAGCTCCATACGAAGGGTTAGTCCTCACTTGGTGCCACCGGTTCGCCTGCGCGCAGGCTAGTCGCGCACCTTGGTGGCGCCGGGGACGATCAAAGCCTCTCCTGTAGCCGGACGCTCAGGCCCGAATGGCGCTCGCTAATCTTGTCGTTCTTCACGCCCATCCAGATCGCCTTGCGCGTGCCCACCAGCACCACCAACTGTTTGGCCCGCGTGACCGCTGTGTAGAGCAAATTGCGCTGCAACAGCAGATAGTGCTGGGTCAGGATGGGAGTCACAACTGCCGGGTACTCTGACCCCTGGGATTTGTGCACAGAGATCGCAAAGGCATGCACGAGCTCGTCGAGCTCAGCCCAATCGTACACCACAGGTCTATCGTCGATGCTCACGGTAAGCGTCTGCTCGAGAGAGTCGATGCCCAAGACACGCCCGATGTCCCCATTGTAGACGTCCTTGTCGTAGTTGTTGCGCAGCTGCATCACCTTGTCCCCGACACGGAAGACCCGTCCGCCGAGAAGCTTCTCTGCCTTGCGAGGCGAAGCGGGGTTGAGGGCTCGCTGCAACATCTCATTCAGATTCGAGACCCCGCACGCTCCCCGGTACATCGGGGCCATCACCTGCACCTCATCCAACGCGTCCAGACCGAAGCGATCGGGGACCCTGCGCCCCACGACATCCACCAAGAGCTCGGCAGCAGCTTCAGGATCCTCCTTGGAAAAGAAGAAGAAGTCGTCGAACTCATTGAGAACGGGGAACTCCCCGCGATTGATGCGGTGGGCGTTGACCACGATGCCGCTGTCGGCTGCCTGACGAAAGATCTCCCATAGCCGCACCACCTCTACGCGGTCCGAAGCGATGATGTCGCGCAGCGTGTCACCAGCGCCGACTGAGGGTAGTTGGTCTACGTCACCCACGAAGAGCACGTGCGCCGCCGGATCGACCGCCTTCAGCAGCCGATTGGTCAGCAGCAGATCCATCATCGAGGCTTCGTCAACAATGAGGCAGTCCACGCCCAACGGGTGCTGATCATTGCGCTGGAAGCCGTGCTTTGGGGAGTACTCGAGCAGGCGATGGACAGTCTTGGAAGGGCGTCCCGTCGCTTCGGTCAGTCGCTTCGCAGCCCGGCCAGTTGGAGCACAAAGCGCATACCGGCATCGCTTCGCCTCCAGCGCTGCGATGACGGTGCGTAGGGTCACCGTCTTCCCCGTCCCAGGACCGCCCGTAAGCACGGTGACTTTGTTGGTCAACGCCTTTCGTACGGCTCGCTGCTGCTCAACCGAGAGCTCGAAGGTAGAATTCCGGGTGATCTGTGCCAGGAGCGCCTCCCAGTTGACGCGGCGGAAGGCAGCCAGCCGGCTTGCCGGATCGTCGAGCAGATCCCGAAGCCGGTTGGTGACGCCGATTTCGCCGTAGTAGAATGGTGCCAGGTAGACGGCGTGTTCTTCCCGCAGAGGTGCCGGACGGGAGCCTCTCTCGTCTGACGAGCCATAGTTCAGCGTATCGCAGTGCACGACCTCCTCAGCGTCCAACGCCCGGATGGCACCCTCGATCAGCGAGGGCTCGACCTCGAGCAGAGTGGCCGCGTCCGCCACCAACTCGGCCTCGGGCGCATAGACGTGCCCTGCGTCAGCCAACTGGCTCAGCGCATAGGCTACGCCAGCTTGAACCCTAGAGGGGGCGTCGTGGGGCAGTCCGAGATTCCGGGCGACCTTGTCAGCGGTCTTGAATCCCACGCCCCAGATGTCCCGAGCCAGACTGTAGGGATCCTGCTGTACGACTTGGAGCGCGTCGTCACCGTAGGTTTTGTAGACCTTCACCGCCAGGTTCGTCGAGACACCGTGGCTTTGGAGAAACATCATCACCGCGCGGATATGCTTCTGCTCCTCCCAGGCCCTGGCAAGGGATTCGGCTCGCCTTGGCCCTACCCCGAGGGCTTCCTGCAGTCGATTGGGCTCTTCCTCTAGCACGTTGAGTGTGTCGGCGCCAAAGCGCTGGACGATTCGCTTGGCAGTTACTGGCCCGACCCCCTTAATCATACCGGAGCCCAGGTAGGCCCTCATGCCCTCGACGGTGGCCGGAAGGACCTGCTCACACCACTCCGCTTCGAACTGGCGCCCGTACTTGGGGTGCGCCGTCCAACGACCCTCGAGCCGTAGACTCTCCCCGGGCTGCACCTCCGGCAGATGGCCGACCACGGTCACCAGGTCGAGGTGTCCCTCGGCATTGAGGCGGATCACGGAGTACCCATTCTCCTCATTGTAGTAGGTGATCCGCTCCACAGAGCCCTGTAGTCGATCAGACATCACAGCAATCCGTCGAGGAGCAGTGTCGCAGGAGACCTGGCGAGGGATGAGCAGGGATATCCACAAGACAAGTACCTGGAAACCAACCGGGGCGGGACGGTTGGCTCCCAGGCACTGTTCGAATCAGTATACATCAGGCCACTGACTCCCAGTGTTGCACCTCCGTTACGAGAGCGTTAAGCCTGTGGGCCGATTTCCTTGCTGTTCAACATCGTCTCGATCAAACCCTGCTTGAGATCGCGCAGTCGTTGCGTGATGGAGACGTGATACACGTGGGGATTGATAAGCCGTTTGACGCCCGGGTCTAGTCGCTCTATGTCGGCCTCACGCAGCCCCCTGATCTCCTCGATCGAAGGCAGGTCGTAGACCAACGTGCCCTCGTCCAGTACATTGACGAGAAGCGGCTCGACCTCCTGGATGTCGCCGCGCCGGAGAGTACGTTGCACATTGTGCTGAGTCGGGTGGTGCAGCACAAGCTCTCTCATCTCCGACGGATTCTCGTCGTCGAGGCTAAGGAGGTCCGCTGTCGCCTTCCCCCGGGCATCATAGACGCGCCACACGTGCTTGTGTCCCGGGTTGGGCGTCTTGGCTGCCGTCTCCGAGATCTTGATTGCCGGGATCCACTCACCGCCGTCACGAACAGCGACCAGCTTGCACACGCCGCCTAGCGCTGGCTCGCCCCACGACGTGATGAGCCTCGTCCCCACCCCATAGACCAACCGGCCAATCAGGTGGTCAGGATCCACGCCATAGCGGGGAGCCTCTCCCTGGATCTGCGTGATGATCTGCCAGATGTGGAGTTCATCCAGATTGCTCGAGAGCACAATCGACGTATCCGGGAAGCCGGCATCGTTCAGCATCTTGGCAGCCTGGATGCTCAGGAAGGCCAGGTCCCCGGAATCGAGCCGGATACCCACCGGCTCGTGGCCCGCGCGCCGCAGGCGCTCAAATACCTTGATGGCGTTCGGAACCCCACTCTGGAGCGTGTCGATGGTATCGACGAGGAGCAGACAATCATCGGGATAGACATCGGCATAGGCCTGGAGCGCCGCCAACTCGCCTTCACCGAGGGCTATGAAGACCTGAACCATGCTGTGCGCGTGCGTGCCCTTGGGCGGATAGCCCAGGATGGCTGATGCAGCAACGTTGGACGTGAAATCGGCTCCCCCAATGAGGGCCGCCCTCGCGCCAGCGTTGGCCCCCTTATCGTGCGCCCGACGCAGGCCGAACTCCAGCAGCAACTGGCCTCGCGCGCTGCTGTGGATCCGCGCTGCCTTCGTGGCAATGAGCGTCTGGTAATTGAGGTGGTTGAGCAGCGAGGTCTCAAGAATCTGAGCCATGGCCAGGGGTCCTTGGATCACGGTCAGAGGCACATTCGGATGAACGACCCGCCCCTCTGGAATCGCGCGCATCGTGATGCAATCGAACGACCCATTCCGCCGTAGCCAATCCAGGAAGTCATCCTGGAACGTGCGAACACCCGCGCGTCCCACCTGAGAGCGCAGGTACTCGATATCGTCATCGCCGAATCGCGCCCACTCCATCCAGTCCAGCAGCCACTCCAGTCCCGCGTTGATGCAATAGCCGGCGTGGTGACCATCGTATGCAGGGTAATGGCGAAAAAAATGGTCAAACTGAACCTGCTTCTCGTGCAGGCCCATACGATAGTACAGGTGGGCCATCGTGAGCTGGTACTGATCCGTGAACAGAATGCCCTCAGCCATACGAAGGTCTGATCGTTTCATCGCGCCACCTCGGTTCCTATCAATTCACTTGGACTGAGGTGATTAGAATATACCACTGGACGGAGAAGTCAAGGCCAGGGATCCACTCACTCTGTCAGGCTCTCGAAGGCCACCCGCCTGCCAGACAGGCCAAACGCCACACTCGTTGACGCACGCACCCGGCGTGCTATAATCCGCCGACCGAGCTTTCCGCCGAATCGAGCCCTTCAGCCCACGTCTACACAGCTGACTGCGCCAGGAGGCCCGATTCACGCGGACGCCGTGGAAGTGAGCGGGCTCATACCCTAATGGAGACACAACGGCTCTCTGCTCGTCGTATTCACATCACTGGCGTCGTCCAAGGCGTCGGTTTTCGACCGTTCGTCTACAATCTGGCTGCTGAGTTGGAGCTGGTCGGTTGGGTTCTGAATAGCTCTGCTGGCGTCGAGATCGAGGTCGTCGGCCCGACCCGAGCCCTGGAAGTATTCGCGGATCGGTTGGTGTCGGAGGCCCCACCCCTGGCCCGCATTGAGGACGTCGTCCGTGCGGAGGTCTCAGCCTCTGACGTGGAGCTTCCGGATCCTGACGCATTCGTGATCCGGCATTCCATGGCCAAGCCCGGGGAGTTCCAGCCCATCTCTCCGGACATCACGATCTGCGACGACTGCCTGGGCGAGCTTTTTGATCCCACCGATAGGCGATACCGCTATCCCTTTATCAACTGCACCAACTGCGGTCCGCGCTTCACCATCATCAAGGATATCCCCTACGATCGGCCAAAGACAACGATGGCGCCGTTCAAGCTGTGCAGGGACTGCCAGCTGGAGTACGACGATCCCTCGAACCGCCGCTTCCATGCACAGCCAAACGCCTGTCCCGAGTGCGGCCCTCATGTCTGGTTGGCCCCTTCAACAGCATCACGAGCCGGGACTGGGGCTGGACGCGTCGCGTCTGAAGCAGCTCGTGAACCGATCGAAGCCGTTCGCGAGCTGTTATCATCTGGCTCCATCGTTGCTGTGAAGGGTCTGGGCGGCTTTCACCTCGCGTGCGATGCCACCAGCGATGACGCGGTGCACCGGTTGCGCGAGCGCAAGGGTCGGGTCGACAAGCCCTTTGCGCTGATGGCCCTCGATCTGCAAACCGTGGAGGCGTTCTGCTTCATCAATGATCGCGAGCGTGAGCTCCTCACCTCTCGGGAGCGGCCCATTGTCTTGCTGCGTGAGCGGCCGCGTAGCGCAATCTCAAGCCTGGTCGCCCCTGGCAACAACTACCTCGGCGTGATGCTTCCCTACACTCCGCTCCATTATCTGCTGCTGGAGCAGACCGACGGCTTCCCCAAGGCCCTCGTCATGACCTCTGGCAACTATGCGGAGGAGCCCATTGCGACGGGCAACGAAGAGGCATTGGGGCGCCTGAGCGGACTGGCCGATGCCTTTCTGCTGCACGACCGCGTAATCCACGCCCGCTGTGACGACAGCGTGACTCGCGTCTTCCGAGGTGAGGAACTGCCCGTCCGGCGGTCGCGGGGATACGCGCCCTACCCCATCCATCTCCCGTTCGCGGTAGGGCAGGTGCTCGCGGTGGGTGCGGAACTCAAGAACACGTTCTGCCTAACGCGCGACAGGTACGCCTTCCTCAGCCAACACGTCGGCGACATGGACAACTATGAGACCCTGCGCTTCTTCGAGCAGATGGTCGAGCAATTGGCGCGCACGTTTCGAGTGCGCCCCATGGTCGTGGCCCACGACATGCATCCGGGCTATCTCGTGACGCGCTGGGCGAGGCGCATCGGAGAGTCGACGCGTGAGCGGTGGGGCACAGCTCGGCTGCTGGCTGTGCAGCATCATCATGCCCACATAGCCTCCTGCATGGCGGAGCACGGGCTCCCCCGAACGCGTCGGGTCCTCGGCGTAGCCTTCGATGGTACCGGCTATGGGCTGGACGGTGCGATCTGGGGGGGCGAGTTTCTGCTTGCAGACTACGCTTCTTTCCATCGCGCCGCCCATCTCAAGACCATCCCTCTCCCTGGGGGAGACGAAGCGATTCGTCGCCCGTACCGCGTGGCCTTGGCTCACCTGTGGGCGGCAGGCCTGCCTTGGGACGAGGATCTCCCGGCGGTTACCGCGGCGTCGCCGACTGAGAGACAAGTCATAGCACAGCAGCTGAGACGAGGGGTGAATACCGTGCCCACGTCGAGTAGCGGGCGTCTTTTCGACGCCGTCGCAGCGCTCGCAGGTGTTCGTCAGGAGATCAACTACGAAGCTCAAGCAGCGATTGAGCTCGAGAACTTGGTAGACCACGAAACAAGGGATGAGTACACGTTTCCCCGCCCCTGCCCCTCGGACGAGGACCCACAGCGGGTGCTACTCATCGACCCAGCACCGGTGATCCGCGAAGTGGTCAGCGACGTGCGGCGGGCTATCCCGGCCGCCCTCATTGCGGCCAGGTTCCACAATGGCGTGGCGCGGATGATTCGCGACGTCTGCGTACGGCTCCGGGAGGAGCATCAGCTGAACGAGGTCGCGCTCTCCGGCGGGGTCTTTCAGAACATCACACTGCTGGGTCGTGTCATTCCGCTGCTGCAAGAAGCCGGTTTCACCACCTATTCGCACCGACTCGTGCCACCCAACGATGGGGGCCTCTCACTGGGGCAAGCAGTCATTGCAGCGGCGAAGAGCGGT
>JASFVG010000093.1:0-12529 GCA_050049955.1 Anaerolineae bacterium
CGCCTTCGCACTTCCCTTCCTAGGCTACCTACTCATCAGTACGTCCAAGACTATGGGCCGTCTGGGAGCGTGGTATCCCTCGGCTATCCTACCCATCCTCTTCTGGGCTATCGTTATCGGCCTGAAGCGACTGGGTGGTCGCTGGCGGACCGGAGCGTCGGCGGGACTGCTGGTCGCCGCTTTCGCTGGCTACCTCTCTCTCAGTGAGATTCGCCCCGGGCTGTGGACTAGCCTCGACCGATTCCGTGTGACGGAGCACCATCGCCAGGCCCAGGCTGCTCTGCGAGCGATACCCGCCGATGCCGTCGTGGCGGCGCAGGATCCCCTGGTGCCCCATCTCTCGCATCGCCAGCACATCTACCTCTTCCCCTGGGCTCCTGAGGGCTCGCATCCCGATTACGTTGTGTTGGATCGCGAGATGAAGACCTATCCCGTGGAGGTCCCGACGTACCGGACGCTCTTCTATGAACTGCTGTCGGGTGTTGAGCACGAGATCGGATGTCAGATAGGCAGCTTCTACGCTTTTCGCTATGCTGAGCATGTCGATCCGGAGGTGAAGCTCGAGGCGCACTGGGACGAATCCTTGACGCTGATCGGCTATAGCACTGCCGCCGCGCCGGAGAACACCGTCTTTGGACCCGTCTCTGACGCCTTCCCGGCCGGGTCGACGCTGCGACTCTCCTTATTCTGGCGGGTAGAAGCGCCTATCGAAGGGAACCACACCGTCTACGTACACGTTTTGAGTCCCGATGGTCAGCTTCTGGGCCAACACGATAGCTGGCCGGCTGACGCACATCGCCCTACCAGCGTGTTGCCGGTCGGGACGGTCTTCCGCGACGTACACTACCTTACCCTATCTCAAGCGACCCCAGCGGGCGTCCTGTTCGACGTGGGGCTCTACGATGGTAGGGGAGAGCGCCTGCAGACACAGGCGGGTGAGGAGGTCGTCAGGCTGTCACTCGCTGAATGACGCAGCACTTCAACACAGATCTGGAAGGTGCAGAGATACGGGTTTCGGCCCTGGCTTGCCACTGCACGGCCTGTGGCACACGTGGACACGATTGTTCAGCAAACCAAAGGAGACCCCGGGATGGATCTGCAGCTCAGTGAAGAACATCGAATGATCCGCGACATGGCCCGCGACTTCGCTGAAAACGAGATCGCGCCCATCGCAGCAGAGCACGACGAGACGGGTGAGTTCCCCCGTGAGACAATCGCCAAGATGGGTGCGCATGGCTTCATGGGCATCGCTGTGCCGGAAAAGTATGGCGGTGCAGGCATGGATACGTTGGCCTACGTGCTGGCCCTGGAGGAGATCTCGAAGGTGGACGGCTCTCACGGCGTGATCATGTCCGTCTGCAATTCTCTCTACTGCTACGCCATACAGCACTATGGCACCGAGGAGCAGAAGCAGACCTACCTCCAGGCGGTGGCTAGCGGCGACGTGATCGGCGCGTACGCCCTCACCGAACCGCAGTCGGGATCCGACGCGGGGAACATTCGGGTGACGGCTGAGGTGTCGGCCGATGGCTCCCACTATGTGATCAACGGCACCAAGTCCTGGATCTCAAGTGGTCCCGTGGCCAGGTACATCCTACTCTTCGCTCAGACGGATCCGGATGTCAAGCCCCGTCATCGCGGCGTTAGCGCCTTCATCGTAGACACCGCCATGACGGGCTTCTCCCAGGGCAAGACGGAGCCCAAGTTAGGGATCCGTGCCTCCGCGACTTGTGAGGTCCACTTCGAGGATTATCGGTGTCCGGTGGAGGCCAGGCTTGGCGAAGATGGCCAGGGGTTCTACATTGCGATGGCAGTGCTCGACGCTGGGCGCATCGGTATCGCTGCCCAGGCGCTTGGTATCGCAGTAGCAGCCTACGAGGCCTCCCTGGCATACGCCCGGGAGAGAGAGGCCTTCGGACAGCAGATCGGTAGATTCCAGATGATCCAGCAGAAGATCGCCGACATGAAGATCCGAATCGAGGCCGCTCGGCTGCTCATCTACCAAGCGGCGCTGGCGAAGGAGCGGGCCCTCGAGACGGGTGCGAGGTATACCCTGGAGTCCTGCATGGCCAAGACCTTCGCCTCCGAAACAGCCATGTGGGTAGCCACCCAAGCCATACAAATCCACGGTGGGATGGGCTACAGTAAGGAGCTGCCTGTCGAGCGCTACTTCCGTGACGCCAAGGTCACAGAGATCTATGAGGGCACCAGTGAGATCCAGCGCATGGTGATCGCGCGGCTGGAGACGGCCCTGCGGTAGGCTCGCCGCTGGAACCCTGCTCAGCGGTGGATTTCCGGAGTCCCTATTCCTCACGTCCAAGCCACCATATGGGTGGTCGCTCAGGCGGGTATACCCCCGGTGGTCGTGCGCCCGACCACCGAGGATTTGGTCGTTGATGGTGATCCCAGCCGTGCTTCCTGGGAGTACGACCTGAGCGACGTCAACCAGCCTGTGACCATCGAGCCACCTGAGTAGGTGAAGGCGTGCCCCAGGTTGGGACGACCTATATGGTGTTGCCAGCAAACCGCCCGCGGGCAGCTTGCTTCTCCAAACCGATTGGGTATACTACCTCACCACAGGCGTGCAGGGCACGTGCATGCACATAAGGAGCGCCTTCACTGATGCTTCAACTTGCAGACAGACCACGGGGTATGCGATCGGCTTGGGATGCCATCTCCCGGTGGGCTCGGAATCCGACACATCAAGTGGCAGTGCTCGAGCTGGTTATCGTTGCAGCCTGGGCAGTGTGGGTTGGCCGGGCGTACCTGGATTTCGATGTCAATGTAGTCCCTGCCGGACGGGAATATGGTTCAGCAGTTCAGACACACCATCTCTGGAGTGCAGTCAAGGAGTGCGGTCGGTGTGCCTTCTGGAATGGATCGGAGCGCGGAGGGACGCCGGCTTTTGCAGACATCTATGGGAGCATGCTGCATCCCCTTGTTGGACTCACTACCCTGGCATTCGGTGTTGTCAACGGCACGAAGGTGGCCTTGATTGCCGCACTCTGGACGGCCGGTCTGGCTCAGTGGAGTCTGGCCCGCGTGTTGCGGCTCGGCTGGCTCGCCCGTCTGTGGGCTGGGCTCGCTGCCGTCGTCGGTGGTCACCTTGCGGTACGGATGGAGTTAGGCCTTTTCGGTATCGTGCTGTCTACGGCCATGTGCAGCCTTGTATTCGCGCCGGGTCTGGCGGTCGCTCGCTCCGGTCGACGGCGGGACACTGTCCTGTTGTCTATCGCGCTCGCGCTGACCATCGTCGCGGGGCAGGGATACATCCAGGTCGGGTTGGTGTTCCTTGCCCCAGCGTTTCTGTTCGTGATAGTCGGAAGGGACTTGCGGATCCGTCCAGTCTGGCGTGAGTACGTGCTTGCTGCTGGACTTGCCCTGCTGATGAGTGCTGTCTTGCTGGTTCCCCTAGTGCACTTTTGGCGGAACTTCGGCAAGGAGATGGATTGGGGTCTTGGATCCGCGCAGCCTTTGAAGTACTTCGTGCTAAACTTCATCGTTGACGACCGCGATGTGCTGTCCAGTGGGGCCTTGCACAAACTCCCGCAGGCTGCTTCGTATGGCATGTACATTGGCTGGCTGCCCATCCTTCTGGCCGTAGCCTGTCTCCGGCTTGCCCGGCGCCAGGATTACAGCGCACTCCTTTTCTTGGCAGCGAGTGCGATGCTGGCCCTGCTAGCCGCTAGCGCTGTGCCACTGCGCTGGCTCGAGCCATTTCTTCCGGGGATCGCTGGGGTTCGGTTTCCAAGCTTGATTGGGGGGCTTGCTGTCCCGCCGCTACTCGGTTTGGCTGCCTATGGCCTCGACGGCCTCTTCAGGGCTCGGAACTGGCCTGAATTGGGACTGAGTTTTCACTCGTCCAGTGGAGACTCTCGGGGGACGACCAGTCTGAAGTGGGTGCTGCTTGTCCCACTGGTGTTCAGCTTGCGCGCTGGCTATGAGTTCTCCCAAGACTGGCTCTACGTCACGGAAACGGACGACAGGGTTCCGGCGATCCTCGGAGCGTTGCGGACGCCGAGCCTGCAATGGGTGGAGCCGCCTTTTGGTGAGCATTACTTTGTCGAGCCGGCGATACGTATGGGTCTCAAGCTGAGTCCGGGCGTAATGGCCTGGCACTGGAAGGAAAGGACCCCACCAGCTCCCTACCTCGAGGCCAGCCGTCTCGGGCCACCTCCGGACTCCTACGAAATAGGGGTCGTCGGGGACTTGCCGATCTATCGCTTCACCGAGAATCGCGAATATGCCTTCGTGCAGACAAGTAGCGCGCTCGTTCCCTGCCAGGCATCCGGTAAGGGTGGCAGCATCTTGGTCAGTTGTGCAGCTCCCGAAAGCGGCAAGCTCGTGGTTCGGGAGAACAGCTGGAGCGGCTGGTATGCCTGGCGGGACGGGAAGCGCGTGCCACGGTACCAAGACCGATGGCTCAGCGTTGAAGCACCTGCGGGCGAGCACACCTACCGATTCCGCTATCTTCCGTGGGATGTTCCGCTCGGCGTGCTGCTCAGCATGCTGGGCATCGGCCTATGCGTCTGGCAGTGGTTCACGCATTCCTCTTCGCGGGCCGTGCCAGTGGGAAAGCGTGGGTCGGAGGCAGAAGCTTCTAGCGATCTGGGAACCTAGACGGTCCGATGCCTGGTCTTGCGGACACGTTCTCCTGACGGCCAGCCGCGGCCTGTACTGGCCCGGCGGCTTAGCAGGGCTCGATCCACCGGTCCTAAGATGGGGCGCTGACCCTGGAGATCCTGCAGACCAGGCGTGGTACGTCAAGATTGCACGCTGCCCTATTGGACCTGCTACCTCGTGAGGATTCTCAAGCAGCTCACGCCGGCCCAGAAGTGGACCATCCTATTGAGCACCATGACGTTCCTGCTAGGGCTGGGCAACCTGGGGAGTGCGGCTGTGGCCATACAGCAGTCGGTCCGGCTGCCTGGCCTGTCAACTTCCGTGTCTTTTCGTTACCTGGCTGCCGTAGGAGCATTGTGGGGCGTCCTCTACCTAGTCTGCACCTTTGGCCTTTCGTTCTTTCAACCTTGGGGGCGTTGGATGACCCTCGCGGCGGTGCCCCTCCATCAAGTGCACGTGTGGACCAACCGCTTGCTGTTCGACGCGTCCGACTACGCCCGCCAGATCTACCCCCGCGACCTGATGCTGACGCTCCTCCTCCTGCTGATCATCTGGGGGGTGCTCAACCTTCCGGCTATGAAGGAGGCCTTCAGTAATCGCCAAGGAGCAGATCAGCTTCGTTAGAGGTGGCCCACGGGGCTGGACCGTCCGCCCTGGTCTCCCGTCTGCCGTCGGCTTCACCGCTCAAGCTGCCACCGCGATAGAGTGTAGGAGCAGTCTACCGCGAGGAGTCAACTGATGACAAATCTGTGGCACGAACTACCGTCGGGGCCCAACTGGCCTGAGATCATCTACGTTGTTGTGGAGATCCCCAAGAAATCGCGGAACAAGTACGAATACGATGAAGACGGCGGGTTCATCAAACTCGACCGTGTCCTGTTCTCGTCACTGCACTATCCCGGAGACTACGGCTTTGTGCCTCGAACGCTCCACACCGATGGCGACCCCCTCGATGTCGTGGTCATGACGAACGAACCCACCTTCGCTGGTTGTGTGATCGAGGCGCGCCCATTGGGAGTCTTTCGCTTGGTCGACAAGGGCGACTATGATGACAAGATCCTGACGGTTCCCCACACCGACCCCCTCTTCAGCGAGTACCGAGATCTGGACGACGTCCCAGTTCACTTCAGGGAGGAGATGGCCCACTTCTTCACCGTCTACAAGGACCTGGAGATGGCTGAGGTTGAGATCAAGGGATGGGACGGACAGGATGAGGCCTATGAGGAGATCGAGCAAGCCGTAAGGCGCTACTGGAAGCACATGCAGGGCCGCGACTGAACCAACAGGGTGGCGTCCTGCCCGCGGGCCGTGTCTGGGGGTCACCAGCCGATGTCGTCTACAGGACTCAAACTGACCTGCCTGAGGCGCTTCCGTACCGCCACTCTCTCCGGCGGCGCGAGACTCAAAGTGCTCTGTGTCCTTCGTCTCCTTTATGCTCGCCTCGAGGACCCTCCCCGCGACTCACTGCCAGCCGTGCCGCTGCGTCCACGCGCGCGGACTCTCGTTCCTGCCCAACTTACTTATCTTATCCGACAGCCACAGACCGTATGGCATGTCCTGGACACCGCACACGCATTGCTTGCAGAGAAGGGCGATACATGGTAGAATCCGGCCGAGCTGGGCGGCGTAGCCAAGTGGTAAGGCAGGACTCTGCAAAAGTCCTATGCGCCGGTTCGAATCCGGCCGCCGCCTCCTTCCATCGAGCTTCGCCGCGGGCAGCCCAAGGCTGCCCGCGTTGTATGCGGGGCGGTGGCGGAATGGGAAGACGCCGGGGACTTAAAATCCTCTGTCCGAGAGGACGTGTGGGTTCGAATCCCACCCGCCCTACTGTCCGTCTACGCGTGGCAATCGACTGCGTTGGAGGAAGGCTATCGTGAAGATCATTCTCAAGCAGGACGTCCCCAACTTGGGGCAGAAAGGCGACGTCAAGGACGTCGCGGGCGGCTACGCACGCAACTATCTGATCCCTAAGGGCATGGCCGTTAGGGCTACGCCCGGTGCCATGCAGGATTTTGAGCATCGCCAGAAGGTGCAGGCCAGCAAGCATCAGCGGATGAAGAAGCGCGCCGAGGCCATGGCCCGGCGCCTGACATCTCACACTCTTACCTTTGAGGTCAAGACGGGCCGGACAGGGCAGCTCTACGGCTCTATCACCAACGCCGACATCGCCAAGGCCATCGAGGACCAGGTCGGTGAGCAGATCGACAAGCGCGACATACCCCTTCCTCGGCCCATCCGACAGGTGGGTGAGCACTTCGTCCCCATCCATCTTCTGGACGACGTTGAACCTCAGATCAGGATCGTCGTGAAGCCCGAGAGTGGCGAGTGGCCCGAGGGGGCTGACGGCGCTGAGGACGCGGGGCTTCCAGAGGACGTCGATCTTTCAGAGCAAACCGCTTCATAGCCGATTCATTGACTTCGCGGGAAGAAGGAACCAAGAGGTGGACAAGCTTGGCCGGTGGCTCCACGAGGCGCGTGAGGCCAAGGGGAGCGCGCTTGAGGAAGCGGAGGTTGCCACCCGCATCCGCGCGCAGTTCCTGGAGCTGCTAGAGGCCGGCGACTTCGCAGCGTTCCCCGGCGGTGATGTGCAGGTGCGCGGGTTTCTGCGCATCTACGCGCGCTACCTTGACCTGGCGCCAGAGGACGTGCTAGGCCGCTACAGTGCCGAGGTTCTTGGACAGCCCACCTCGGCTGCTGATAGCGTGGCAATACCGAATCTGAGCGAGCCCCCAGCTTCCCCCGAAGACTTAACGGCGATCAAGTTCCGACCACGCGACATCCCCGTGACCTCTTCGCTTCCACGCTGGATGAGCGTGGAAACCGTCTTGATCCTGGGTGTCGTACTGATCGCGCTTCTCGCTGTCCTAGCGGTCGCGACGTACCTGCTGAACCGCCCTGGGGCGCCCCAGGCTCTGGCATCAGCCGCAGCAACGGCCACCCTAGAGACAGCCCCTGCACCGACACTGTCTGCGACCGTCAGTCCTTCCCCTGCGCTCCCCTTCAATGGGGGTGAGGCAATCACGCTGACTCTGAGCGCGACCGAGCACGTGCTGACCCGCGTGACTCAGGGTGACCGGGTCGTGTTCGATGGGCAAATGGCTCCCGGGCAGAGGGAGACGTGGAGCGGAGAAGAGGCCATTGTCGTGGCGACGGGTAACGGCGCCGGGCTCCAGGTGACCGTGAACGGGCAGACATTGGGCGCGATGTGCGGACGGGGTGAGATCTGCACCCGTGCTTGGGAGCCCACCGGCGAGGTCTCGCCCCCCTAGTGCCCCCATTCATTACGGCAGACGCTTTGGTTGAGATGAGGCAGCAGGCGCGAGCGTAGCGGCGCCCGCTGCCGTTTTCCATTCCAGGAGTGGATTGCCCAGCTTCCACCTGATATCGCTTGGCTGCCCCAAGAATCTCGTAGACAGCGAGGGAATCGCTGCTCTGCTGCAGCGCGGCGGCTATGCTGCGGCCGGGGACCCTGACGAGGCTGATCTGCTCATTGTTAACACCTGCGGTTTCATCGAACCGGCCCGGGAAGAGTCGCGCACCGTCTTGCGGGATCTGGTGGAGAGTAGGCAGCCCGGACAGCGTGTCATCGCCGCCGGATGCTATTCTCAGCGCTGTCCGACCGAACTCTCGGAGGCAGTCCCGGGCATGGATGGCCTGATCGGCACGCGCCGCTGGATGGGTATCCTCGATCTGGTCCAGCAGCTCGATGCCGCAGGTCGTGAACCCGGACCGTCGGATCCGCTCTTCTACACGCCTGCCGCCCCCAGCACAAGCCCGGATGCACCTGACATCGTGCGCGCAGCGGTCCAAGGGGCCAGCGCCTACCTGAAACTCGCCGACGGCTGTCGCCGCTCGTGTGCTTTCTGTGCCATCCCCCTCATCAAGGGAACTGCCACGAGCCGCCCACCGGCGGCCATTCTCGCCGATGCCAGACTTCTGGCTGACCATGGGGTCCAAGAAATCATACTGATCGCCCAGGATACCACGGACTATGGCCATGACCTCGGAATGGAGGACGGTCTGGCGCACATGCTCGATCAGCTTGTCCGGGAAATCCCCCGGGTGCCGTGGATCCGGCTGATGTATGCTTATCCCGGCCGCGTCACCGACCGCCTGATAGACATCATCGCCCGCGAGCCGCGGATTCTTCCCTACCTTGATCTCCCCCTGCAACACGCTCACCCTGAGATTCTGCGCCGTATGCGGCGGCCCTCAGCTATCGACCGCGTGCGGCGCACCGTTGAGAAGCTACGTGGAGCCATGCCCGAGATCGCCATCCGCACCACCTTCTTGGTTGGCTATCCAGGCGAATCGGAGTCCCACTTCAGGACGCTGCTCGAATTCGCGGAGGCGATGCGATTCGACCGCGTAGGCGTCTTCACCTATTCCCACGAGGAGGGCACGCCAGCTTCTGAGCTGGTGGACGACGTGCCACCTGAGGTCAAGGAGGAGCGGCGTCAACGGCTTATGGCGGTTCAGCAACCCATATCCCTGGCGAAGAACCAGGCCCTCGTGGGCAGGAGACTGGACGTACTTGTGGAGGGACAGGCTGAGGGGCTCAGCGTCGGGCGCTCCTACCGCGACGCGCCCGAGGTGGATGGCCTTGTGCTGGTACAGGCCGAGCTGCCCGTGGGGGAGATAAGCACCGTACGAATCACCGCAGCGCTGGAATACGATCTACTCGGAGAGAGTGCTTAGTCTCCCCGTAGGTCAACAAGCCGCGCCCCTCTAGATGTAGTTGAGCTCCTTTGCTGCGTGCGTCAGTTCATCTCGGAACTCGGGGGCCGCGATTCGAATAAGGGCTCTAGCCCTTTCCCGTATCGTCTTCCCGTACAGATCGGCCACGCCGTGCTCCGTGACCACGTAGTGGACGTGGTAGCGGGTGGTCACGACACCCGCGCCCCTCCTGAGCATCGGGACAATCCGGCTGATGTCCTTGCCCTCAACCGTGGACGGCACGGCGATGATGGGCACACCGCCCTCCGAGCGAGCTGCGCCGTACATGAAATCCAGCTGCCCTCCCACGCCGCTGTACAGCTTCGGGCCAATCGAGTCGGCGCAAACCTGACCCGTCAGATCGACCTCAATGGCTGAGTTGATCGCGACCTGCTGGTTGTTCTGAGAAATGACGAATGGGTCATTGACGTACTCAGTCCGGTGCAGGTCGATGAGAGGGTTGTCGTGTGCCCAGTTGTAGAGGCGGCGCGTGCCAATCATGAAGCCGGCCGTGATCTTGCCTGGGTGGAGCGTCTTGCGAGCGTTGGTGAGCACACCGGAATCCACCAGATCGATCACGCTATCAGAGAAGAGCTCTGTGTGAACCCCCAGATCCCGCTTGTCGTGGAGGAACTTGAGCACGGCGTCCGGGATGGCACCGATGCCCATCTGTATTGTCGCGCCATCCGGGATCATATCGGCGATATACTCGCCGATCTTGATGTGCACGTCCGAGAGCCCGCCTTCGGTCATAGGCAGCTCCAAGAGCGGGTAATCAACGGGCACGATATAGTCCAGGCGGGTGACGTGAATGAAGGAGTCACCCAGACAGCGTGGCATGTTCTCGTTGACTTCGGCGATGATGATCCCAGCCGATTCGGCAGGCGACTTCGTGAGCCCCGTCTCAATGCCGTAGGAGCAGAAGCCGTGCTCGTCCGGGGGTGAGAGATGAACGAATGCCACGTCCAGAGGCAGGACGCGGTTCTTGAAGAGCAACGTGAACTCCGAAAGGAGCACCGGCGTGAAATCAGCCCGGCCTTCCTGGACGGCGCTGCGCACGTTGGGGCCAATGAAGAGGGAGTTCGCCCGAATGTGTCCCTCCATCTCAGGCGCTACGTACGCGCCGGAGCCAAGGGTCAGAGCGTGGCAGAGTTCTATGTCGGACAGGCTGGTCGCCTGGGCGACCAGTCCCCGCAGCAGCTCCTGCGGTACACTGCAATTCCCGGTCAGAAAGATGCGGTCTCCTGACTTCACGCCCCGCCTGATGGCCTCTTCGGCGGTCGTGACCCGGCTCTGGTAGGTCTTCATCCACGACATCGCTCACTCCTCCTCACCGGCGTAGAAGGCCGCGGCGAGAGCCTCGTTCACGATCTCGCTATCCCTGATGACGATTCCCCGAGTGAGTGCTGGCGACTCCGCCGCCGCTGCGTCAAGGCCTACCTCGGCGATGCGCCGGATGTACGGCCAGATGGCGTTGTTGAAGGCATGCGTAGCCGTACGTGGAACGGCTCCGGGTACGTTCGGCACGCAGAAGTGGACCACCCCTTCCTCAACGTAGACCGGATCTCGCAGCGTGGTGGGTCGGCTCGTCTCCACACACCCCCCCTGGTCTATGCTGAAGTCCAGGATGACGGCGCCCCTCCGCATGGAGCGCACCATCTTGCGGGTGACACAGATGGGGGCCCGCGCTCCAGGCACCAGAACAGCTCCGACCAACACCTCGGCAAAGCGGGCTGCGCGTGCGATGTTGAACGGATAGGAAACCATCGTGGTAACGCAGCCCTGGTATAGCGTGTCGATTTCGAGGAGTCGATCCTGGTCCAGGTCAAGCACGTGCACCCTTGCCCCGGTACCCAGGAAGGCACGGGCCGCGTTGGTGCCCAGCACACCCGCGCCCAGAATCGCGACCCGGGCCGGCGGGATCCCGGGCACGCCGCTGAGGAGAACGCCGCGACCGCCGTAGTTGCTTTGCAGGAAGGTGGCAGCCAACTGCGGGGCCATACGCCCGCTCACCTCGCTCATAGGGCGCAGCGCTGGCAGTGTCCCGTCCTCCTTCTCAATGGTCTCGTAGGCGACTGCCGTGATGCCCTTGTTCAACAGGGTCTCTATTTTGCTCCTTCGCGCGGCCGCCAGATGGAGGAATCCTGCGACGACCTGCCCGTCGCGGAGCCACTCCAACTCCTCCTCCGTGGGGCGCACAGCCTTGAGGACCAGGTCTGAGCGGCCGTAGACCTCCTCGCCGGAGTAGACCATCTTCCCACCGACACGTTCGTAGTGATAGTCTGTGAACCCCGCTCCTAGGCCGGCCTCTGTCTCGACGTAGCACGTATGACCGGCGCGTGTTAGTAGATCCACCCCGTAGGGTGTCAGACCGGCTCGCTTCTCCAGGTCCCTACGCTCCTTCGGAATACCTATGTTCATCTCGCTCATCCTCCTGAGAGCTCACACTTCAACACGACCGGGCCTGTTTCGGGACAAGGTATGAATCGCTGAAGGTTCTGTGCCCATGGTCGTCAAACCGCCGGTAGAGAGGCCCGTTGCCTCGCTCTCACCACCGGTGAGCGCCGTCCAATTAGGGCGCAGATACCAAGTAGAAGTGCAAACGGGTTTCGTCGCTCGTGACGGCGATTAACCGCACATCGGCGGCACCCGTACGTTCGACCAGTTGTCGATTGACATCCTCGTCAATGGCATCGAGCAGGTCACCGGGCACAAACACGGTTAGAGGGATCGGCCCCGCGCGCACCTGCAAGAGCTCAACATCAAGCCCCCCCGTCGCGGTCGCCCGGAGGGCGATGACTCCCCGAAAGACTGGCTGCACAAAACCGGCGTCGGTCTTCACCCCGAAGTCAGCCAGACCTCCGGGACGGACGTCCAGATGCCCGTCGATTAGTGGAAGCGGCTGGGGGATCTTGGCGGCGCTCTCGAGGAAGGTGTGGTTGATGTAGTCTTCCTCGATAATGGCCTCTATGTCGTAGTCCGGTGGCGGCGGCGAGGCCGTGGGCGCCCGGGAGGACGCTCCCGACAGCGTAAGCACGCTGATTCCCAGGCAGAAGCTCACCAGCATGCCAATTATGCCACCCAGCAGGCATCCCAATGCACCATCGGACACTCGCGACCTCGACGGAGCAACCTTCCTTCTGGCGTTCACGCTCATTTCTTCACCCCTCACCGGGTTGCCGCACCACGG
>JASFVG010000094.1:0-12463 GCA_050049955.1 Anaerolineae bacterium
AAGACGACTTCTTCTGCGGCCACGGCCCTTCACTACGCTGCGGCCGGACGGCGAACCCTGATCATCACCAGCGACTATACTCCATCGCTCTCGGACATCTTCGAGGCCGAGATCGGCCCGCGCGAGCGGCCCGTGCCAGGGGTCGATGGCCTGTTTGCCCTGGAGATTGATCCCGACGAGGTCATGCGGCGCTGGAAGGTGAAGTTCGGGCCAGAGGTGTACGAGGCCGCCAAGGCGCTAGTTGACCTGCCCTACGAGGAGATCGTGGACTACGCGGCGATGGCTCCAGGCATCCAGGAGGAGTTCATGTTGGACTACATCATGGAGCGAATCCGCGAGGAGCACTATGACCTGATCGTGTGGGATACAGCGCCGGCCGGTGACACGTTACGGCTGCTCGGTCTGCCTCGGCGTTTCATCGAGCACCTCCGCACGGCGCCGCGGATCTACCTGGACATCAAGGACCGCTTCAATCTCTCAACGACGCCCTTCACGAAGATCATCGAGAGCTGGAAGGAGCTGGCGCAAGAGGTCACGCAGTTCTTCGGGGACCCAGCCAACGTCGAATTCGTGATGGTCACCATCCCCGAGGCGCTAGGAGTCTTCCAGAGCCGACGGGTGATAGCCGATCTGGCCGAACACGGTATCCAGGTTCATCACTTGATCATCAACAACGTGATCGAGGAAGCTCACTGTGACTTCCTAGAGCAACGGCGGGCCATGCAGCAGCCCTACGTCGCGCTGCTGGAGGATGACTATGGCGACGTCATGGAGCTGACGAGGCTGCCACTGCTGCCCTACGAGGTGAAGGGCGTCGATAGGCTCCGGGAGGTGGAGAGACGGCTATTTGGCGACGCCCTGTCGCCTCGGTGATTCCCCCGGTTCGACACGGTGGCGTCATCGACATGCACCGCAGACTTGAGGGCCGGGGGTCTGACGGAGCGTGCCGGATGAAGGGTCGACCTTCGATGACCGTCCAGCCTTGCCGGTGTCCCACCCGCTTGAACCGGCGATGCCCAACCGATGGGTCTGGATCTTGGTTTGGATAGCCTGACGGGGCTTGTCCTTGCAGGCGGGGCCAGCCGGCGTATGGGGCGTGACAAGGCGCTCCTGAGGCTCGGCAGCCGATCGCTGATCGAGGTTGTCGTCGACCGGGTGTCGCTGGTGTGCGACGAGGTACTGATTGTCTCGCGCGATCTCGGGCCCTACACGCACTTCGGCGTAAGCGTCGTGCAGGACGTATTCCCCGGCGTCGGAGTGTTGGGCGGCCTGCACGCCGGTCTGAAGGCGGCTTCGAACGAGCTGGCGCTAGCGGTAGGCTGTGACATGCCTTTCTTGAATCCCCAACTGCTGCGGGCCTTCGCCGCCTGGGCCGAGGGTTTCGACGTGGCTCTGCTTCGATGCGGCGAGGAGCAGATCGAGCCGCTCCATGGCGCCTACCGCCGCACCTGTATACCGGCCATGGAGGACGCAATCCGCGCCGGCCAGCGCCGAATTCTGTCCTTCTTCTCCCACGTGCGCGTGCACTACGTCACGCCAGACCAGGTGGCGTCCGTGGATCCTAATCTCGACTCCTTCCGCAACGTCAATACACCTGAGGATTGGGGAGCGGCTCAGGTGAAGTGGTCCCAGCCTTAGGTTCGAACTCTCTTCCACATTCCGTCCCACCTCAACAGGCGCCGAGCTGCAGAGAATCAAGATCACATCCGACAGGGAGCGAGATCATCGGCCCCGATGCCGCCACCGGCTTCTCGATGACACGGTGTGTTGCCTCTGCCCGAGCTACAAGCGAGTGTGATTAACGCCCATCCCGCTGGGGGCGCTAGGCCACGACCCTGCCCACGCAGAACCCACACCTGCCGAGCCGAGTGCAGGCACTACATCGCGCGTCGCCGTCCCTTGCGGAGCCCTACGCGGAGATCATCGCTGAGGTAACGCCGACCGGTGGCGGCAAGGGCCCGAGGAAACGGCTGAGCGGTTCGGAGCCAGGTCTACCCGAGCCAGCCGTAGCTTTGCATCTATTGCCCAGGCCATCTCCAAGCCGGTCGATCCAGTCCCTCTGAAGCGAACTGCACGGCGCTGGCTGGAGGTGGGCGGTGATCCGGGCAGCATACTTCCGCCCTGGTCCGAAAAGTGATATACTTGCGGCGCTACTCGCGGCCTTGCTCGAGGTGACAGCGACATAGCCATACTGACCAGCGACGTTGGAGCGTTTCGCCACGACGTCTCTCCCGTGAGGCTCGGTGGCCAGTACGGTGGCGAGACGTCAGAAGAGCAGGTCTCACAGGCTGAGAATGCTCTTGAAAGCCGTGAAGGACGGTGAGCTATGAGCAAGAAGATACTGGTCGTGGATGACGATATCGAGACCCTCAGGCTTGTGGGTCTTGTTCTCGAGCGTGCCGGGCACGAGATCATCGTTGCTGTGTCAGGCGAGCAAGCTCTTGAGAAGGCTCTGACGCGGGACCCCGACATAGTCATCTTGGACATAGCCATGCCAGGAATGGATGGCTACGAGGTCATCAGAAGGCTCCGATCCATCCGCGAGACAGCCGATCTCCCCATACTGGTGTTCACTGCCAAGACCGAAGTGCAGGACAAGGTGGCTGGGTTCGAAGCCGGTGCCGATGACTATGTGACCAAGCCGATTCACCCTGAGGAGCTACGGTCGCGAGTCGAGGCGCTGCTCGCCCGTTCGTCGCGAGCCCATGCCCTGGAAGGGGTTTCCCCGTGCCACATCGTCGGGTTTCTTGGCTCCAAGGGCGGCATAGGCACGACCACGCTCGCCGTGAATGCCGCCGTCGCTTTGACTCAGGGGCGGTTAAGGGATCGCCGGGTCGTGTTGGCTGAGCTGCGAAGCGGCATGGCCACCGCCGCCCTTCAACTGGGGTTTCCGCACAGCGGGGGCATCCGGCCTGTCCTGGAACAGCCCGCAGACCAGATTCAGCCCGGTCTGACGGAAGCTCAACTCGACCAATTGAGTACAGGTCTGCTCGTCCTGACGGGCGAGACTGAGCCCATAGGGTTCGCTGAGTGCATCACTCCCGCGCATGCGGAAGCCATCATAGAGCATCTCAGCGCCGTTGGCGACTACCTCCTCTTGGACCTGGGCGTCGGGCTGGACGAGGTGAATCGGTGGATCCTGAGGCATTGTCGACACACCGTGGTAACCCTTGAGTCCAGCCAACTGTCGCTCGCCCTGGCCGAGAAACTCCTCGACCATATGGGCCAGTCGCTCAATATCCCCGGTCACAGGGTCAGCCTGGTACTCATCAACAGGAGTCACTCCACTGCGACGCTCACCAGGGAGTCCATTGAGAAACGGTTGAACGACAAACTGATGTGCCTTATCCCCCCTGCGCCTGAACTGGCCTTCGAGGCGGCGAGGCAGGGGTTGCCGATGGTCATGGTGCATCTCGACAGTTTCGTTGTGCGGCAGTACAGAACGTTTGCCGATCAGCTAATCGATGCCCTTTGATGGTCCTGCCCGTCAGCGCGTAGAAAGCCTGCCCCGCTAGGTAGAGCCGTCGCGCCAGCGTCGTATCCACCCCATTCGACATCCTCGAACGACATCGAGTCAGCGCCATCTGACGCAGTGTTCGGTTCACCGTTTCCGGAATCGCTCGGCGCCAGAAGGGACTGAGACAGAAGCCCAGGTTCCAACACTCTCCCCATCTCGCTGCTGCCGAACCAGGCCAGGATGCAGATCCGGATAGCTCCTTGCTCTCAGCGTCCGCCGCGCATCCACCGCACAGCAGCTGCTTGCGAACTCGCCGGTTTGGGACTATAATCCGTGGTTGTCGCAAAGGGAGGTCTTGCTGCAATGCCATTATACGAATACGAATGCGAGGGCTGCGGCGTGCGGTTCGAGCGCCGGCAGCATATGGAAGACGAGCCGGTAAGGATATGCCCGGAATGCGGAGGTGCCGTGCACCGACTGATCCAGCCGGTCGGCATCATCTTCAAGGGTTCCGGCTTCTACGTGACGGACAATCGGTCCAAGTCGTCCACCTCACCGCCGAGGGCGACGAAGGAATCCTCGGATGGTGCGGAATCGGATACCTTCAAGAGTGGCAGCAGTGATGCTTCCAGTTATGCGCCTGCCACCGACGCTCCCCCGAGTGACTAGCTGATCTACGCGCAGCTTGCTGGAACGCCAAGCGGGAGTGGCTACACAGCCACTCCCGCTTTTTTGTGCTGTCTGGCTCAGGAGGACCCCCTATCGTGGAGCCCCCAAGATACCACCACCGCTGTCACTGCGTCTACCTGAGCTCTCCAGACGCTCACCCGACATGCGGACCTGACCGCTCGCTAGATCTGGAAACCCCCGCTAGCTCGTACCGTCTTCTGATCGAAATCCGTCACGTAATTGAGTAAGCCCAGCTTGAGCTCGTGCCATCGTTGGGAGGCAAGGGCTTTCCGCAGACTTGCCATGTCCTCTACGACGCCGCCGGTCAGGATCTGCGGATGGTTGCCGTAGGCGGTGTACCATGCATCTGTGGGCCGGATTCCCAGCTCCATCAGGCCCGGGGCGAACTCCTGCAACACGAACTCGAAATACTCATCCTCAAGACCGGATTGGATGTTCCAAGACATTAGAAGCTTGATCATGAAGAAACCCTGGTTGTTAGGTCACGCACCAAGCGCGTGATCGCGGTTTCTCGGTCGGACGCTGTGTGCGTTCAGACTCCTACGCTCACTTGGCACTGGGGACTGAACGGTCGCGGCCGAGAAAGGGATCACACTAGGCCATTGATCTGTTCGGCGACACAGGCCTACTCGCATGCCAGTGAAGCCATCGTCTGCTCCGCCTGGGCCCGCCAGTTCGCTGGAGGGTCAAGGGCCAGGAACTGCTTGTACGTCTCACAAGCCATGTCGATGCTTCCAGCTTGTGCATAGGCACTGCCGAGAGCATAGTAGGCCTCTCGAGAATCCGGCACAGACTCGATGGCCCTCTGTAGTGTCTCGATAGCAGTCTCGTAGTCCCCCTGTTGGATGTATACGTTCCCCAGTCCGATAAGCGCTTCGGGCATGCCCTCTCGCAATTCGATAGCCACGTTGAACTCATCAGTAGCCTGAGCCAGAAGCTCTGGATCAATCCCTGCCGTAGATGCGACGCCGGACAGGGCCAGGGTGAGATACGTGGCCCCCAGCTGGTAGTGGGAATCCGGGTCATCGGGATCGAGCTCCAAGGCCGTCTCGAACTCGCTGATCGCTGAATGGAGATCCTGGAGTTGATAGTAGGTCACGCCCAGATTGTGATGTGCCGCCGCACTATCCGGGTTAAGCTCTAGCACCTTCCGGAACGAATTGGCTGCTTCTTCCAGCTGACCTGCCTGATTGTATGCCTGACCCAGCAGGAAGTGAGTGTCGCTGTCGTCCGCCGCCCGCTCGACCGCGGCTTCAAGTTCACTGATAGCCTTGTCGTAGTCTCCGGATTCTAGATAGCCACGCCCCGACTCAACGATCTCGTCGACGCTCTGGAACTCAGCGGTACCTTGGCATGCGGCAAGAGCCACGAGTACTCCTACGATAACGAGAAGATACCCTTTGTGCATTGTCTTCCCCCTCCAGCCTAGCGACGGTTTCCAACGGGTTGCAGCAGTACGATCTTGGTGTCCTCCAGCGTAGAGGATTCGCTGACTATTAGTGCTTCCTGCCTATCTATGTCCTCCATGCCCATCTCCTTCAGGAAGTGGCCCACTCTGTCGAGCTCTTCCGCGACACTGGGTATGCGATATCGCATTGGAACGACCACGTCCGGTTCAAAAAGCCCGATGACCTCGGAGGCCTCAGTCGATGTCAGACTCCCGCCTCCACCGACCGGCACGAGCAATACGTTGACCGGTCCCAGGTTCTTCACCTGTGATTGGGTAGGGACGTGACCAAGTCGGCCGAGATGGCATACGGTCGTACCCCCGAAGTCGAATGCAAAGACGGTGTTCAGACCACCTACGAGCCCGCGATCGCCGTCGGCGAACGTGGACACGCCAGTGATGAATACACCGCTGATCTCGTACTCACCGGGGCCGTCAAGCAGTCTAAACGGCCGCTGGACGACAGCTAGATGGTCGCAGGAGCCTTCGCGGTGGCTGACCGTGACGATATCCGCCTGGAGGTCGGGGAGCGGAGGACCAGCATCAGGGCAATAGGGATCATTCACGATCGAGATCGAATGCCGTCCGCTGATTCGGAAGCACGTCTGACCGTACCAGATGATCTCCACGTCCATGGCGGCACGGATTATACTGCGAAAGCGGCCCCTGAGCAATGGCCTCCCGCACTACCACCAGACGGGGCACGGTCGACCTTGAGCACGTGCAAGGCTTCCACTAGACATACTGGCAGGGCTGGAAACTAGCGGCCTCCGAAACACCGGTTGCTCCTATCAGCCATATGGGGCCGGAGGCATCATGCAGGACCGGGCCAAGATCTCTCCCCATGCCGCCATCCTCTGGCGAGAGCTACTTCTGAGGCATAGTCAGAGACCTGGCGATCAATCTCGGAGTCCTTCCACCCCAGGAGCGGCGCCATCAGTTGAGCCACGGCGTGTGCCCTGGACAGTACGCCATCGCGTTCCTCGTGTATGACACGTATGCGCCGGGCAAGCACGTCGCTTACCGTCATCGCCATCTCGTTCTGCACCGCGTACGGCACCTCCGCCATGAGATGATGCCCATCGGGCGAAATCCTCTGGGCTAAGACGGGGTCCTCCTGGGCGAGTTCCATGATCAGGGCTGCATCTCGGCCGTAGGTATCTGCGAGGGACTCCCACACCGGATTGCTCTCAACGCCAGCCGGCGGATATCCGTTCTGTGTGCCCTCTAACGGTTGTTGGGTACAGCACGCGAGCCCTGGCCTATGGCCGTAGGCGGTACCCAGCTTCTCCTGGACGCGGTCCACGACTTGCTGAGCCATCAGTCGCTGCGTTGTGAGCTTGCCACCCGCAATGGTGAGCAGTCCAGATGGGCTGTGCTTGATCTCGTGACTGCGGGATACGCCATAGCTGCCGCCAGGAGCAACAACTAGCGGACGTAGACCGGCGAAGGTGCTTATGACGTCCACCTCGTCGATCTCACTGGCGGGAAAGGCGTGTCTGGCTGCCTCCAGGAGATAGGAGACATCCTCCAGGCTGGCGGCCGGTCTGTCGAGATCGCCGGCGTAGTCGGTATCCGTGGTACCGATGAGGGCGAAGTCGCCCCAGGGGATAAGGAAGACGTGCCGCCCGTCGCGTGGCGAATCGAAAACCACGGCGTGATTGCTACCGAGCCTCTCTCGCTTGACGACCAGATGCGCACCCTTGCTCGGGCGGATCATCGGTTTGCCCCGGTCATCGTCCATAGCTCGGATCTCATCGCTCCAGACGCCGGTTGCGTTGACGATCACCCTCGATCTCGCCTCGATCTGTCGATCGCCAAGTTCGTCGATCAGGCAGGCTCCCAGATGATGAGGGTATGCTCTCGTCAGGTCGACCAGCCGTACGTGGTTGGCCATCACAGCACCGTGGAGGTGAGCCGACCTGGCCGTTACCAGGGTCAGTCGAGCATCGTCGGCTTGGGCATCGTAGAAGCGCGCTGCGCCCAGCAGTGCGCGTTGTGAGACGAGCGGTTCACGCTCGCTCACCTCCGAAGGATCGAGCCAGCGATGGCGCTGAATGTTGGCGAATAGCCCCAGCGCGTCGTAAAGGGTCAGGCCAAGCCGAAGCTTCCACGGCGCTGGCTTCTGATCGCGGTACAGAGGGTAAAGGAACGGGAGAGGGCGAACCAGGCGAGGGGCGATACGGCGCATGATGCGGCGCTCGCGGCAGGCCTCGAACACGAGCCTGAACTGATAGTACTCCAGGTAGCGGATGCCGCCGTGGATCAGCCTTGAGGATCGGCCACTTGTGCCACTGCCGTAGTCGTCCTTCTCGACGAGGGCGGTCCGTAGGCCACGCATCGCTGCGTCACGTGCGATCGCGACGCCCGTAATGCCACCGCCGATGATCAGCAGGTCGAACGTGTCATTTGCCAGCCGATCAAGGTTCTCTTGCCGGGAGACTGCTGAGAAAGGGCGGCCGGAGGAAGGCCGGCACGCCGTCCCCTTTCGCGCAGACGAGCGTCGCCATTCGTACATCGTTCTCTCCGGTAGCTCTCGCTGACCTGGCAGGGGATGCTCGAAGCGCTACCTCTGTCGGCTAGCCCCGCTTCACCCGCTAGCTGGTTGCTCTACGTCGAGCGGTCCTCTCTGGGCCCATCTCCTGAGGATCCAGTTACAGGGCTACCCGAGAAGCAGGATTCCGGGGTTCATCGTCCCGGTGGGATCGAGAGCCAGCTTGAGAGCCCTTAGTGCATCAAGGCCTGTTTGGCCGATCTCCCTCTTGAGCCAGGGTGCGTGGTCTCGCCCTACGCCGTGGTGATGCGACAGTGTCCCTCCGCTCGAGAGAATCGCATCGGTAGCTGCTCCCTTGATCCCCTCCCACTGAGCCTGCTTCGCCAGCGGATCGGACGTGGGGATCTGGCGGCCCAGGAAGGTCGCGTACAGCGAGGCCCCCTGGTCGTAGGCGTGAGACACGTGGTTCATCACGTAGCCAGGGCCGCCGCCGTTGCTGGCAATAGCTGCCTTCAAAGATCCCACCACGGCCGTGTGGAGTTCCCCCAGATTCGACCAACTGGTCGCAGTCTCCAATGTGTCCACTAGGATGCTCCGATCCAGCAGCGTGTCGCGCAAATACGGTTGGGCAAACCGATCTCGCTTCCAGGACCGCCCGATAGCGCGGCCGAGGAGCAGTCCTCCATGGTCACGACAGATCTCCAGCGCGAGCTCCCACTGCCGGGGGATCCATTGCCTGTCTCCGTCGAAGCCCAGCACCATCAGCGCCGAGCCCCCGTCAAGATTATACTTGTGCGCCCTCACGTACAATTGCGTGAGGCTATCGAACAGCCGGCGCAGCCCGTGATGCTTGTGAGCCAGCGCCGCGTATGCCGCCGTCTCAGGTGCATCGGAGAGGCGCACGATGGACGGTCGGAGGTCCTTGCACTGCATCAGCTCTCGGAAGGCCGCAATGCCCTGCTCAAAGCTGTGTAGCAGGATTCCCCGATAGTCCTGTAGCTCCGGTCGGGGGTGGACCCGCATCGTGGCCTCGGTGATGACGCCGAAGCTACCCTCCGAGCCAACGACCAGCTCCCGAACACTGGGACCAGTGGCACTGGCCGGCACGTCCTTGGTCTCGATGGTGCCCGCTGGGCTCACCATCCTCACTGCCTGCGTCATGTCCTCGATCTTGCCGTAGCCAATGGAGTTCTGACCAGCAGCTCGAGTGGCGATCCAGCCACCTAGCGTGGAGAACTCGAAAGACTGAGGGAAATGCCCCAGGGTGAGGCCGTGCTCGTGCAGCTGGGCCTCGATCCCCGGGCCTGTCACGCCAGCCTGGATCCGCGCCGTAAGCGATTCCGGATCGACGGATAGCACACGGTTCAACTTCGCCATCTCAAGCGTCACTGTCGGTCGCTCGCCCGCAGGGGCCTCAACCCCGCCGAGAACTGAACTCCCACCCCCGAAGGGAATGACTGCCACGGCGCGTTCCGCAGCCCAGCTCAGCAAGGCAGCGATTTGGGCCTCGTCCTTGGGATAGACGACGGCATCGGGCGCGTTAGGAATGTGGCCCGCGCGAATGCGCACCAAATCGCGATAGGACTTGCCGTAGGCATGCTGGATGCGCGCTTGTTTGCCCGTGACCACCGCCTCTTCACCCAGAAGCCGGCGCAGAGACTCGAGCCTTGAGTCGTCGAGACGCGATGCTGGCAACGTGATGTCCTCGAGTGCGACTGGCGGCGTCTCCTGCACAGGTGGGTCGTCGGGTAGGTCTAGCCACTCGTGGAGCTTCGGCCAGAATCCCGGGCGACCCTCCAGCGAGTACGTTGCATCCAGCGTGCCCCAGCCCCACCAACGCGGGTTGCCTATATCCATGATTGCCTGCCCTCAATACTGCCGATCTCCACAGAGTCTGCCACGGCGACCGCTGAGTGCTGACTCATAGATCCTGGTGGAAGCATCATAGATGAATCGGCTTTCCGAAAACCCCGTGAGCGGCTTCCATCAATGCCTCGCTCAGGGTCGGATGGGCGTGAACCGTGCGCGCGATCTCCTCCGGGGTCAGTTCCCACGTGCGGGCAAGCACTAACTCCGGTAGTAGTTCTGTCACCTCTGGGCCGACCAGGCTAGCCCCGAGGATCTCCCCCGTCGTTCTCTCGGCGACGATCTTCACGAAGCCTTCGCGTTCACCCAGGGCGAGCGCCTTTCCATTGGGGCGGAAGGGGAACTCCCCCACCTCTACTTCGTACCCTCTCTCAGTGGCCTCCGTCGCGGTGATCCCCAGGCTGGCAACTTGTGGCTGGCAGTATGTGCAGCGCGGTATTGCCTCGTAGTCGAGTGGCATCGTCTCATGACCCGCGAGGCTCTCGACAGCGACAATGCCCTGTGCAGTGGCCACGTGGGCCAGGGCCATTCTGCCGGTGACGTCGCCGATGGCGTAGACCCCTGGGACGTTGGTTCGCATGTGATCGTCCACGACGACGTTGCCCCGCTCCGTCTTCACGCCGATCTCTTCGAGGCCGATGCTCTCAGTGTTGGGTCGGACACCGATGGCGATAAGTGTCCGCTCCGCCTCGAGCGCATCTTCTGCCCCGTCTTCGGCGAGCACGGTCACGTGCACGCCAGCTCCCGTCGTTTCGATACGCTGGACCCGCGTGGAGGTCATAATCTTCACGCCCCGTCGCTGAAACGCCCGTGTGACTTCCTTGCTCGCTGCCTCGTCCTCCAGAGGCAGAGCGCGAGGTAGCATCTCGACGACTGTGATGTCAGCGCCGTAGGAATGCCACACGTGCGCGAACTCCATGCCGATCGGGCCGGCACCGATGATGACGGCCGACTCTGGCAGCTCGCGTAAGACAATGGCGCTGCGGTATGTCAGCACGTGCTGCCCATCAGCGACAATGCCGGGAATGGTCCTTGCGCGTGCCCCTGTGGCGATAATCACGTCGTTCGTCTCGATGGTCTGCGTGCCACCTGAGCTTAGCTCTATTTCGACGGCCTTGGGGGATGCGAGAGTGCCTCGACCCTCGATCACGTCGACGCCGTTCTTGCGCATCAGGAAGCCGACTCCCTTGACTAACCGGTCGGACACCTGGCGACTGCGTTCGACAGCGGCTCCGTAGTCCACATCCACGCCTGAGACAGAGAAGCCGAACTCGCGTCCCCGCTGCAACAGCGAGACGACTTCTGCGTTTCGCAGGAGAGCCTTGGTTGGGATACAGCCCCAGTTGAGGCAGACGCCACCTAGGTGCTCCTGCTCCACCAGGGCGACAGTCAATCCCAATTGGGCGGCACGGACGGCCGCCACGTAGCCGCCTGGGCCCGCCCCGAGGATCGCCACATCGTATTTGCTCATCAGGATCACTCCTTCAATGGTAGGTTCTGTACACCGGATGGTGCGGGTCTTGCAGAGGGGTATGTCGAAGGGCTTGCGCCTGGCCTTCCGCACCGTCTGTTCGGTCCAAGCTCCCGAGCCTGGTGTCGGCTTCGCGCTCTGTTCGAAGCTCACGTATGGGCCAATTCGGCGACGCAGAGTCATTGTACCCTCCGGCATAGGACTGTCAAGCTAAGGTTGGTACGTGCGCTAGGGACATCCACAAACCCTGCCCGCAGGTTCGGCAGTGGGCTATCCACATCACTGCCTACGGTGACCAGCTTTCTAGTGGTTGGTTTGGTCGCGGGCGACGTCATTTGCCGCGGACCCGGTTTCTATGATACAATGCGGTTGCGTAGCTTGCTTGCCAAGAAGTGCCAAGAGGATAGAGGTGCGAGGTCGGCGCAGCGGTAATCGGGCCCGCGACGTTGCCGGAATGGAGTCCCGCCACGCCTCTGGATCGGCTAGGCGGTTAGGCGAGTGGACAAACGCGGTGGTTGCACAGGTGGGACGGGCGGCACGTTGTGATCGCCGGAGGAGGCCCCATGCCTAGAGAGACGTTTGATCAGGAACTGCGAGAGCTTCAGGACGAGTTGCTCAATCTAGGAAGCATGGTCGAGCAGGCGGTCGTCGACTCAGTGGCCAGCCTCAAGCAGCGTGATCTTGAATGGTCTGAGCGACTGGTCAAGCAGGATCGTCTGCTAAATGCCATGCGATACGAACTTGAGTCCAGGGCCTTGACCCTCATCGCGAGCCAGCAACCTGTGGCTCGTGATCTGCGCACCATCGCGGCCGTTCTAAGCTTGGCCGCTGAGCTAGAGCGGATTGGAGATTACGCCAAGGGCATCGCGAAAATCAACGTGATGATGGGGGACGAGCCATTGCTCAAACCGTTGATCGATCTCCCGCGCATGGCCGACAAGACCCGCGACATGCTCCACCGCTCTCTGCTAGCATTCGCGGAGGGAGACGTCGAATTGGCCCGAGCTATCCCTCGCGAGGACGACGAGGTTGACAGTC
>JASFVG010000095.1:0-12448 GCA_050049955.1 Anaerolineae bacterium
CGGTGACTTCGTGACGGACACGCTCACCCTGGTGGATCATTACCTACCGGGACCCTACACGCCCCGGGAGATCTACCTGAACGACCTCTGTGGCGAGCCCCAGAGCGTGCCCACGCCCTGCCCGGCGGCCACCTCGGCCATCACCAACGCCATTAGCGACGGTGCCTTGCTGGTCAACTACATCGGCCACGGGGCGAGCGACCGCTGGGCCCACGAGCGGGTATTCGACACCGGTCACGTTCCCGACCTGACCAACGGCGGAAGGCTGCCCATGTTCCTCAGTATGAGCTGCCTCACTGGGGACTTCTCCGTGCCTGATCATTCCTCCATGGAGGGATCGTTGCTCCGCGCCGACGGAGGTGGGTCCATCGCCTCATGGGCCTGCACGGCGGAGGGGGAGTCCCCTGGTCACCGCTACCTCGACCGCCGGTTCTTCAGAGCCGTATTCTACGAGGGCGTGACCGAGATCGGGGAGGCTACCGTGCTCGGCAAGCAACACCTGTACCGCAGCACTGATTTGTACCACAACCTCATCGACACCTATACTCTGTTCGGTGACCCGGCGACCCGATTGAACGTGCCTCTCGCGTTCACTCCACGTGCCCATCTGCCCTTGGTGTTGTGTGCTGAATAACTACACGAAGCCCCTGGCCTGGTCCCCCCTCTGTCTCAGCGCCGTGACTCTACCAACGATTCATAAGGCGAGCTTGTCGACCCATCGGTCGTTCACCTGCTCGTGAAGACCGCATGGCCTCGTGACTGTAGTAGCGACTCATGTGGTGAGCTCGTCGAACCAGCAGTCGGTCTTCGGCCTGCTCGCCACGCTGGCCCCGGGCATGGGCAAGCCCGCCGACGCGCGGGCCCTTCAGCGGGCTTCGTCCCTCGGGAACCTGCCTCTACTCGCCTGGGCCCGTCTGAGCTTCAGCGCGACCGCCAGGGCGCAGATCCCAACCGGTGCCGCCCCGCCTCGGCGCTCCCCAGTCCAGGCGTCCGGCCCTCACCCGGCTTCTACCGTTGCGCTTGCCTTCGTCTGTCGGTCGATCGATACCCGGGCTCAAGTAGTGCTTCGCCAGTAGACTGACCAGTCGACTGCCTTGGTCTTGAGCAGCGACATCTGGGCCTCTGGCCCCGGGACCGTCACGCACGCGACCCTAGGATTCGCATTCGTGGTCTTGGCCCGGGGATGTACGCCACCGCAATCTGACGTCCGCATGCAAAAGCCCGCCGAGCAACTGGGTGCTCGACGGGCTTGGTAGGAGCGCCTCGCCCTTCGTCCCTACGTGGGTCGTAGCGCCGTTAGCTATACGCCTGCGGGCCTGCCCTTTGGGTTTGCCGTCGCCTCAGGATCATAGCCGTCCCGGACGCCATCAATAGGGCGAAAGCCAGCCCGGCCCCGACCCGCACCGGTATGCCGGAGCCCGCGCCGAATGAGGCCAGCCTCACCGCCGTGGGCGTGCCAATGTATACCAGCCCCGCATCCCAGTACATCTGATACGGGTTGTCCTCGGTCAGCGTGATCACCGGCGAGTCTCCTAAGTCCCCGGGTCCGGGGTTCTGGATTGGGCTACCAGTAATGCTTGCATCGCTGTCATTGGTATCAGAGTAGTTGCCGTTCACCTGAAAGCCTGTGAAATCGTAGTCGCCGCTCGGCGGCAGCTCGAAGTTGACGTAGTATTGTCCATACAGCAGCTGCGTGAAGTAGTAGTAGCCGTTCGCGTCCGTCTGCGTTGTCCCAGACACTACCCACGTGGTTCCGCTGTAGTACCATAGGGTCACCGTGATGCCTGGGACTCCCAGCTCTTCAGGGTCTTGAATCCCGTCCGCTTCACCGCCGCCTTCCGGCACGTCCAGCCACACATAGTCGCCGATGCTGCCGCGCTCTTCGTTCATCGGATAGTCGTTCTTCGTGGGCGAGTTGTGGGCCCCGGCCCAGACAACTGTCGGGCATTCGCCTTCGTCTTGACCAGTCGCATTCTTCGGCGTCGTGAACTCATAGATCATCTGCCATTCCCAGTAGTAGCTTGACGGGGGGTCATTCCAGTGAGCCGGCGCGCTCTGGACGGTCGGGTCGGCCCCAAATGCGGGATCCTCAACCCCGCTTTCTGTGGTGTACACCAGGTTGTAATACAGCGACGTAGCTGCACTGATGACATACGTATAGGCGCACGGGTCTCCATCTTTCTGGCACCCCACCGGATCGTCCCAACCGTCGCCCGTCTGCCCCGACCGGTAATTCCCGCTGCCATCGGCGTTCAGGTAGTCAAGCCACACGTCCTGTATGTTGCCGTCGAGCGTGATGTTGAACAGGGCCCCATCGCTTTCAGCCAGATCGACGAAGGTATGCCCCCGCTGCCACCCGAACTGCTCAAGGTAGGACATATCGTCGGAATAGGCATTGTCGTTGAAGTCCTCCGGCACCGCGAGCGCCCAGTAACAGACGTCTTCGCCTTCGTACACGTACACGTCACCCGGGGCGTAGGCCGTCCCTCCGTCGGGATCCCCGTCGAAGTGCGCGTAGAAGTCATACGAGTCATCCAGCAGCCCGTCGACTCTGGGCGGTTCGTACGCCCAGACCAGTTGCACCCACACCGCGCCAACCAGCAGTGCAGCCAGCAGCGCCACGATCAATTTCCCTCTTGCCATTGCCCTCCCAACCATGTGGTTCCTCCTCGATTCCTACATAAGTCCGAGATCTGTGGGTCATTGTACCCATCGACCGTCATGAGATCGTCATGAGGCGATCCAGCGTCAAGTCCCCGATAGAGGTATGGTCACCAGCGCAGCCCTGCCAACAACCACCACCCCGGTCGCGGAGGCTGCGAATCCGGGCAGCGGCTTCGTCCCGCTCCCTCCGGCAATCCCCAGGCCTGTCTCGAAACCAATCGCCATGACCGCTTCCCTATTGTACTACCACATCGCACACTAGGCAACTAGCTGCAGCGCCGCGCTGATCCGCTCTGCCAGTTCCTGCGGCATGAACGGCTTCGTTACGTACCCGTCAACCCCCGATAGGTCCAGCCCTTGTCTCGCCCCCCAATACGGTTCCAGTGCGCTAATCACGATCACCGGAATGTCGCGCATCGTTTCGTCCGATCTCACTCGCTCCACGACCTGCCAGCCGTCGATATCCGGCATCATCAGGTCCAGCAGCACCAGGTCCGGCTGGACCCGCCGGATTGCGTCCAGCCCCTCCCGCCCTCCCAGAACACCCACCAGGTTGATCCCGTACCGCGCCAGGGCAAACTGGATCAGTTGGAGCATATCCGGCTCGTCCTCGATGCACACCACGGTCTTCCCCTCGACTCTGTCGCGAGCTACCGTCATCAGGGGTTGTAGGGTGTCTGCAAGCTCCTCATTGATTCGCCACGCCGCCATGCAGGCACTCGCGCCGGCGGCCAGCAGGGACTTCCGATACGTCTCCTCCTCGCCAAGGGTCAGCGCCACGATCACCGCCCCGGGCGCCGACGCTCGCAGAGCCTGGACCGCTTGGATCGCCTCAGGGTCGTCGGGGGCCGCCCCTACCAGGATCACCTGTGGTGCCTCTGCCCGGGCGATCGCCGATGCCGCAACGCTGCTTCCCACGACGTCGATCGCGCACCCGGGCAGCACGTTGCGCAGCCTGGTCTGTAGCGTGCTGCGGGTCTCCGCGTCCCCCTCCACCAACAAGACCGAGGCCTCGAGCTCGGCGCCAGCTTGCGTGCTCGGCGCGCTCTCTCCGTCATCCTGTCTGATGCTCCGTCCTCGCTCCGCGATGCCTGCGCCTTCCTCGCTCACGTGCGCCTGCAGGAAGGCGGTCAATGCGCTCAAGTCAGAGAATTTGTGCTCCTCATCCGTCTTCAGGTCCTCCAGACTGAACCGCCACTTACTGGGTGGATCCGGCGGTTGACTCCGCGTCTCCCAAAAACGAAGCACATAAGCATGCTGCTGTGGCGGTTCTTTTCTGTTCGTCATTCGCATCCTCTCGTGGCGACACGCCCAACTAAGGACATTGTCTGGATATTGGCCTCGAATCTGCTATAATAGTAATCGATCATCGTCATGAGATCGTCATGAGATCGTCATGAAACGACCTTTGTGCGGCACACTGCCATCGACGTCGCCGGCCCCCTTCCGGGTCACCTACCCCGCGGGTCGTTCGGCGGTCGGAGCCTACCGTTGGCCAGCAGATCCGCTCCAAGCTCCGCCACGCTGTCTGATCGTTCGATCGTACAACATCGGCTGTACGCCTCGTCGAGGCCCCAGGAGCCAACGGCTTCTGTCATGCAGGTGGAGACGACCAACAGAGGCGTCCAGGCTCCGAACCAGGCACCCTTCGCTGGGCACGGTGGCAGGCCTATTCCGGCCTGCCATGGGGGGCCGCACGTGACCGATTACTTGCGTGTTTCCCTTCTGGGCGGTCTCCACTTGACGCTCGGCGGCGCTGCAGTCGGCGACTTCACCTCGAGCAAGTCGCCGGCCCTCCTGGCCTATCTGATCACCACGGCTCGTCCCCATACCCGCGGGTCCCTAGGCACCCTGCTGTGGCAGGACTCGCCTGAGGATCGCGCCAGGGCCAGCCTGCGCACGGTCCTCTGGGATCTTCGCCAGCATCTTGCCCCGTACCTGCTCATCGACCGTCACAATGTAGCCTTCGCTGGTGATTCGCGCCACTGGCTCGACGTCGCCCAGTTCAGCCGTCTGGTAGAGGGCGCCCTTCCTGATCGAGCCAGCGCACCGCTTGGCGAAACGGAGCTCGGAATCCTGACTGACGAGCGAGCCAGAGCCCTGGAAGCCGCTGCTTCCCTTTACCACGGCCCCTTCATGGCGGGCTTCCACGTTTCGGATGCACCCACCTTTGAGGAATGGGTGTTCAGGAAGCGAGAATGGGCACGTCAGCTAGCCGTCCAGGCTTTCCACCGGCTCGTCCTACATCACACCGCGCAGGCCACCTACGTACCCGGGATTGACACCGCCACGCGACTGCTGGAGATCGCGCCGTGGAAGGAGGAGGCCTACCGTCAGTTGATGCTCGTGCTGGCGCTCAGCGGGCAGCGTGGGGCGGCCCTGGCCCAGTACGAGACCTGTCGCCATCTGCTCGCGGATGAGCTGGGAGTGGAGCCTACCGTTGAGACGCGGCTTCTGTACGAGCAGATTCAATCCGGCGGGCCCCTGCCGGGCCAAGAGAAGCAGCGCGCCGGGCGCGCGCTACTCCAACGCCCTCCACGGCATGGCCTGCCCGCGCCTACCGGGCTCCTCCTGGGCCGCGAGACGGAGCTGGCCGAGCTTGGTAGCCGACTGTCGGATCCAGCCGCTTCACCAATCGTCTTGACCGGTCCTGATGGCGTTGGCAAGACCCGGCTCGCGGTGGCGGCGGTCCGGTCGACGGTGCAGAACTTCGAGCACGGCGCCGTCTTCGTCCCAGGGATGGCGAGAACCGGCTTGTTCGAGACCACTACCGGTCAGAGCGATCCGGCGGTGACGGGAGAGCGGTCTGTGGCCCTCGGGCAGGCCGGGCTGCACCGGGCCTTGGCCCAAGCTCTTGGCGTTGGCTTCTCAGTCGGCTCGCAGATCAAGAGCGCACTGCTCGACTACCTCTGCCATCGCTGCATGGCCATCATCCTCGACGACCTGGAGCCCGGGGAGCCGCTTGCTGACGAGATCCTGGAAATCCTCAACCGTGCCCCCCAGGTCGTCCTCGTAGTCACCTCTCGTCGTGCCCTGGGCCTCCCAGACGAGCGCCCGCTGCAGCTCACAGGTTTGCGCCTGGCACCGGCTGCAACTCACGGGTTGTCTGACCGTCCTCTGTCCTATGCCAGCATACAGCTATTCGCTGCGCGCGCCGGGCTTGTTCACCCCGCCTTTCATCTGCGCGACGAGGACGTTCCCGACGTGGTGCGCATCTGTCGGTCCACCATGGGCCTTCCCCTGGCCATTGAAGTGGCCGCAGCCTGGATTGACCTACTCTCTCCCGCCGAGATCTCCCGTGCCATCCAGCGCAAAGTGAGCCGTGTCGCGTCTGCGCAACCGCAGATGCCTCCTCCCCGGCGGGCTGTGCAGGCGGCTTTCAACCTGGGATGGGACCAGCTGGCGCCCGCCCTTCAGAATGGGTTAACCCAGCTAGCGGTCTTCACAGAGCCGTTCACCCGCCATTCAGCCTCCGCCATCGCTGGCGTGGGCCCGGCGGATCTGAGTCTCCTTGCGGACAAGGCCCTAGTACAACGGCCTGCCGCAGGGCGCTACGTTTGGCATCCCCTTCTGAGAGAGCTGGCGCTGGAGAAGCTGCAGGCCAACCAGCGCCCTGCCCCAGGCCACGCCGGCAAACGCCTTCCGTACCCCAGCCAGCTGGAGGCTGTCAACCGAAACAGCGCCCACTTCCTGGATCTTGTCAGCCGGCACACGCCCGCGCTCTATGGTCCTCAGCCCCAGGCGGCCGTTGCTGCGATCCGGCGCGAGTGGGAGGGCGTCCGCATCGCTTGGAGCAGGGCCGTCGCTCAGGCCAACGTCGATCTGTTGACCTCCAGCCTGGCCGGGCTGTCACGCTTCCTGCTCCTCGAGGGACCGCTGCAGGAGGGAGGGGAGCTGTACACCGGCGCAGTGTCCGCCCTGCGCGGCAATGCCGATCTGCTTGGCGATTCGCGAGGGCGCGCCATCCTCGGGCGGCTCCTGATTGAGCAGGCCCGTTTCCTGAACGAACAGGTGCGGCACCAGGCAGCCGCCGCCGCCGGAGAGGAAGCGATCACGCTCGCTTCTGCCAACGGGCGATCGGACACAGAGCTGGAGGCAGCTGGGCTTATGCAATTGGGCTGGGCCCGCCTCTCTGAGGGCGCCTACCCGGCTGCCAGGACTCGGCTCAAGCAGGCTGTGACCCAGGCTCGTCGCGCAGGTGCCGCCGCACTTGAGGCCGACTGCCTCCGACACTTGGGCCTGGCATTCCTTCACCAAGAGCAGTTCGAAGAAGCCCGTGACGCCCTTGAGCCGGCTCTGCAGGTCCATCTTTCGGTCGCCGACCGGCGTGGAGAGGCCTCCGTACGGACAGACCTGGGCCTCGTTGCTTTCCAGGAGCGGCGATACGGGGACGCGCGGTCTCAGCTGGACCGCGCCCTTCATCTGTTCCAGGCGATTGGGGACCACCGGAACGCCGGCGGTGCGCACAATCTGCTGGGGCGTCTGGCTGTCGCCCAGGGTGACTACCCCGCTGCCGACACCCACTGCCAGCGGGCCCTGACCATTGCCCGGGACGCTGGCGACCGCCTGGCAGAGGCCTTGGCGCTGCTGAACCTCGCCCTCATGCTGCTTCATGAGGGGCGGAACCAGTCTGCATGGATCCGCAGCCTGCAGGCGACTGAGCTGGCGCGGAGTCTGGGCCATCCAGCGACGGAGGGACGCGCCCTGCTCGTGCTAGGGCACGCCCTGATGGAGCTCGAGAAAACCGACCAGGCAGCGCGGGCCTACGAGCAGGCCGTTCAGTTGCAGCGCACACTCGGTCAGCCGAATCTGGCTGCCGAGTCTTCAGCCGGCCTTGCCCGGGTGGCCCTTGCCCGCGGCGACAGCGGCCGTGCCCAGGCGCTGGCCGAGCAGATCCTCTCCCTGGCCCAGACAAGCGGCCTGAAGGGCGCGAGCGAGCCCATACGGGTCTTCCTCACGTGCTACCAGGTCCTCCGCGCTACCGGCGACCCGCGCGCCGCCGACGCCCTCAGCGCAGCGTCCGGCCTCTTTGATCAGAGCGGCCACGTACCCGGCGCCTGAGCAGCCCGCTCCTCACACTAGCCCGCCCCCCGCAACCGACACACGCCAAAGTACTGAGCGTCGTGTGGCGCACTGGTGGGGTCAACGGCTGCGAGCACGCACAACCGAGCCTGCCAACCGCTGTTACACGACGAAGCCGCGGAGAGCCTTCCGCGCCGAACGCTAGTTCGGGTGTGACGGACGAAGCACCGGCGGGAGATACACCGGAAGTGCCACCACCGCGACCCTTCCCGCGTTCGGCGCGCTGGCCAGGTGGGCCAGTCCGACGTACGGGAGATACAGAGGGCGAGCCACGGCTGCACTGGGCGTGGCAGTCGGCGTTGCAGTGTTTGTGGGCGTCGCAGTCAATGTGGGGGTGTCCGTCGCAGTTGCCGTGTGCGTCGGGGTCGCTGTCTCGGTCGGTGTGCTGGACGGTGTTGCCGGGCTGCTTGGCGTAGTCGTGGGCGTGGCGGTGCCCGTCGCAGTCGCCGTATGCGTCGGGGTTTCCGTCGCTGTTGGCGTGTGCGTCGGTGTCGCAGTGTCGGTCGGTGTCGCCGTATGCGTCGGCGTTGCGGTGTCCGTCGGAGTGCTTGTCTCAGTTGGGGTGGCACTCGGCGTCGGCGTGTTTGTCGCTGTCGGCCAACTGGTTGGCGTTGCGGTGTCCGTCGGCGTGTTCGTCGCGGTTGGGGTGTCGCTTGGCGTCAGCGCGTTCGTCGGTGTTGGCGTAGCGGTTGGCGTCGCGCTGACCGTCGGCGTGTTCGTCGCAGTTGGGGTGTCGCTTGGCATTGGCGTGGTCGACGGCGTCGGCGTATTGGTCGGCGTTGCGGTGTCCGTCGGCGTGTTCGTCGCAGTTGGCGTGTCGCTTGGCGTTGGCGTGTTCGACGGTGTCGGCGTATTGGTCGGCGTTGCGGTGTCCGTCGGCGTGTTCGTCGCGGTTGGGGTGTCGCTTGGCGTCGGCGTCTCCGTAGGCGTCCGCGTGTTGGTCGGCGTTGCGGTGTCCGTCGGCGTGTTCGTCGCGGTTGGGGTGTCGCTTGGCGTCGGCGAGTTGGTGGGCGTCGCTGTATCTGTGGGCGTGTTGGTCGCCGTGGGTGTGTCCGTGGGTGTTGGGGTATCTGTCGGCGTATTCGTCGCCGTTGGCGTATTCGTCGCTGCTGGCGTGTTGGTCGCCGTGGGAGTATCCGTCGCCGTCGGCGTGTTGGTCGCCGTGGGTGTGTCCGTGGGTATTGGGGTATCTGTCGGCGTATTCGTCGCTGTTGGCGTATTCGTCGCTGTTGGCGTATTCGTCGCTGTTGGCGTATTCGTCGCTGTTGGCGTGTTGGTCGCCGTGGGAGCATCCGTCGCCGTCGGCGTGTTGGTTGGTGTGGGCGTGTCCGTGGGTGTCGCGGTGTCCGCGGGCGTGTTGGTCGCCGTAGGCGTGTCCGTAGGTGTGGGTGTCTCCGTCGGCGTAGGCGTGCTGGTTGGCGTCGCCGTCGCCGTAGGGGTGTTCGTCGCAGTCGGGGTGTTGCTAGGCGTTGGAGTGTTCGTCGGTGTCCCCGTCTCCGTCGCCGTCGCAGTAGGCGTGGGGTCGCCCAGTGTGGCGGACACGGGGCCGTAGAACTCCGTCTCTCCAGTCCATTCCAGCACCTCCAGCTTGTAGTAGTAGGTCGGACCTACCCCAACATCCGAGTCAACGTACTCGTACGACGAGGGATAGCCGTTCGCCCAGATGAGGCTGGAGATACGTGTGTAGGGTCCCTGCTGAGCAAGAGCGCGCTGGACGAAGAACCCCAGCATGTTGGTCTCGCTAGCCGTTACCCACCTGACGCGAATCACATCCCCGTCTGGGGTCGCGTCAAACGACTCCAGCTCGATTCCGGCCCAGACAGACGTGAGCGCCGCGGCCAACCCAGCGATCACCAGCAGTGGGACGCCGACCCGGCGTGCGAGTGTCCAGCCCACCGCGCTACCTTCCCCCCACGCCGACCGTCCTCCAGAGCGGAGCCTGTGTAATCTGAACCGCTTCAAGTGCCTCGCGCGCAGACGTATGTTCCGCTCTACTGCGGCGACACATGTGGCTGCACGGCAGCTTGCGTGTGCGGTCCTTCATCGGTCCTGTCACCTCTACGTGCCTGGGCCACGCTTGTGTGCGGTGGTACCCCACTTCCTTCGCCTGCGCTGACGATGGCACGATCTCATGGCTGCCCGGTCACCACATCGGCGCGCTTCCGACGAGACCCTGGTGCCCGGCCAGGCAGGCTCGCCTCCCTACAGTAGCGAAAATGGAAGGGACGCTCCGCACTTATACCACACAACTCCTTGCACGGCAAACCGGACCCTCATGCAGACGTGGTCGAGGTTCTTCTCCCGTCGCTGACCGTCGGACGCACTTGCAGGCCTTTGCCCGCTCGCCATCCGTGGTATAATGACTTCTGCATGCGTTCCGAGGCTTTTGAGAGCCTGGTCGCCCAGGCGCTGGCCGGACTCCCTATTGATGTCCAGGCCCAACTCGACAACATCGATGTGGTCGTCGAGGACTGGCCCGATCGAGCAACCCTTCACCGGGCCGGTCTGCGCCATCCCATGCAACTGCTCGGTATCTACCACGGCGTCCCTCGCACCAAGCGCACCCATAACTACGGTCTGGTTCTCCCCGACAAGATCACCATCTACCGTCGCCCAATCGAGATGCGCAGCAGGACGGCAGACGACGTTCGCGCCACCGTGCGCCGCGTCGTCCGCCACGAGATCGCCCACCACTTCGGCATCGACGACGAGCGCCTGCGCGAGATCGGAGCCTATTGATTAGGGGAGATGTGTATTGCGAACGCTTGCTATGCGAACAGGTTTCGCGCGGAATCGCCGTCAGTGCAGCGGCATCCCCGTGGCTGGGACGGCTCTCCTTGTTTCCCCTGCACGCAGCCCCCGACACAGGTTCCAACGATGAGATCGAACCGATACCCTGATGTCCCAACTCTCCGCTCGCTCTTTCCGGTCACGCAGAGCTGTGCCTACCTCAACCACGCTGCCATCGCGCCCCTGTCGGACCCGGTCCGCGAGGCGATGCAGACCTACCTCGACCACCGGGCCGAATGGCACCAGGCCAATCCGTACGCAGACGTCTCCGCTGACCTCCGCACCGCCCTCGCCCAACTCATCAACGGTACGCCTGAGGAGGTTGCGTTCGTCCAGAACACCAGCCATGGCCTGAACGTCATCGCCAACGCCCTCCCCCTCCACTCCGGGGACAACGTCGTCTACTGCGACATGGAGTTCCCTTCCAACGTCTACCCCTGGATGAACCTCGGACGGGGCGGGATCGAGGCTCGCTGCATCCCCCACGACGGCGGCGGGCTGACGGTCGACGCGCTGGAAGCCGCCGCCGACGCCCGGACCCGCGTCCTGGCCGTTAGCTCCGTCGAGTTCCTGACCGGCTTCCGGACCGATCTCGCCGCCATCGGCGAGTGGTGCCGCGAGCACGGCGTGTTCTTGGTCGTCGACGCTATCCAGTCCGTCGGGGTTCTGCCCATGGACGTCCAGGCCGCTCGCATCGACTGCCTCTCATGCGGCGGCCCCAAGTGGTTGATGGGCCCGGCCGGGCAGGGCTTCATCTACATCCGCGGCGCGCTCCTCGACCGGCTCCAGCCGCCCTTCGCAGGCTGCATGAGCGTCAGCGGCTGGGAGGACTGGCGGGACTACAATCTCACCTTCCTCCCCGATGCCTGCCGCTTCGAACTCGGGTGCGCCAACGTGGTCGGCCAGGTCGGTCTCCTTGCTGCGGTCCAGTTGCTCCTCGACATCGGCATCGACGCCATCGAGCGCTGGACACTCTACCTCACCGATCGCCTGATCGATGACCTGCAAGGCCGCGGCTACCCCATCGTCAGCAACCGGAATCCGGCGCGCCGCAGCGCGATTGTATCCTTTCGGGTCCCGGAGGGCGTCGATCGGGCCTTCGAGCGGCTGACCGATGCGAACGTCGTCGTCGCCCGGCGAGAGGACCTGATCCGCGTGTCGCCGCACGGCTACAACACAGAGGAAGAGATCCTGCGCGTGGGAGACGTGCTGGGGAACGCGCATCGAGGCTAGTCAGTAGGACAGAAGGAGAGGAATCCCATGGATACGAAACCAGGCAATGCCGAGCAAACAAAGTACGTCCCCCCCGTGCCCGACTCCCTTGCGGCGACTGGCCTGGGTCTCGGCTCTCTGACCGATCTGGCCATCAAGATCATGTACCTGGAAGGCGATATCCTCGGCTACGAGCTCGCCGAGCGCATGCGGCTTCCCCATACGGGCGTGGTCGAGGACCTGCTGGCCTATTTCAGGCGCGAACAGCTATGTGAGGTCAAAGGTACGGCCGGGAGCGCGGGTTCCCGCGGCCTGGGGAGCGCGGTCTACCGATACAACATATCCGACAAGGGCCGTGCCGTCGCACGGGAGGCCTTGGAGCGCAGCCAGTACGCCGGGCCGGCGCCTGTCTCCCTTGCCTACTACAATGACGCCATCCGCAGCCAACCTCTTGGGGATGTGATCGTCCATCGCCGTGGCCTGGAGCGAGCGCTGGAGCATCTGGTGCTTGAGGCGTCGATCATCGACTGCCTGGGGGCAGCGGTCAACTCGCGCCGCTCCATCTTCCTCTTCGGTCCGCCGGGCAATGGCAAGACCGCCATCAGCGAGAGCATCGGACAGCTCGTGTTCCAGGATCGACTCTACATCCCCTACGCCATCGAGACCGGGAGCCACATCATCAAGGTCTTCGACGAACTGA
>JASFVG010000096.1:0-12399 GCA_050049955.1 Anaerolineae bacterium
TACTTCTGAGCCGGTGGAGACAACAGTTGCGCCGACTCCGACTGCTGAAGAGCCTCTCGCCGCCGTAGTGAACGGTGAGCCCATCACCATGGGCGACTACGAGCGAGAAATGGAGCGCTACGAGGCCTCACTGAAGGCTCAGGGCGTCGATCCAGAAGGCCAGGAGGGTCAGGCCAGGCTCAACCAGACACGTGGATGGATTCTCGACATGATGATCGAGCAGGTGCTGACCAGCCAGGCGGCGGGGCAGGCTGGCATCGAGGTCACCGACGACCAAGTCGAGCGGTACATGCAGACCATGGTGGCTGACAGCGGTGGCGAGGAGGCTTTTCGGGCAAAGCTGGCGGAGTGGGGGGAGACCTACGAGGATGCCAGCCGGGAGGTGCGCGCACAGCTGATCGGCATGGCAATGACCGAGCGCGTTGTGGACGGTGTCCCGACGTCTTCTGAGCAGGTGCACGCGCGTCACATCCTGGTGGACACGGCGGAGGAGGCGGCTCAGATTCTTGAACAGCTTGAGGCGGGCGCCGATTTCGCCTCGTTGGCGAAGGCGCACTCACTGGACCAGAGTACCCGGGATAACGGTGGCGACTTGGGCTACTTCCCCCGTGGCATCCTTGTGGCGACTGAGGTGGAGGAGGTCGCGTTCGAGCTTCAGCCAGGCCAGACTAGCGACGTCATAGCAAGTGCGCTGGGCTACCACGTCGTACAGGTCGTCGAACGCGATCCGGACCAGCCTGTCAGCCCTGAAAGCCTGCAGCTCTTGCGAGAACGAGCCGTGCAAGACTGGGTGGAGAGTATGTGGGCCCAAGCCGAGGTCCAGCGCCTGGTGGAGGCAGCGCCCTAAGGGGAGTAGCGTCGCGGCGTAGGCCCTCTACGTTCCGTCCCATTCGATCTGCCAGTCCGGCTTCCAAAGGCTGGCTCCGTGACGAAGGTCGACAGCCGTAGCCGCTAGACCGCCGCATTCTTGAGCCTGATGGAGGCTGCTTAAGGAGATCCAGCGATGAGCAATGGAAGTGCCCGGCTTCTGAACGTTCTTACCATCGTTGTGCTCGCGGCCATGCTATGTCTCATTGGGTTCTATGGCCTTATGGCCTTCGGCCTGGTCAGGATCTTTCCTCCTCCGACGCCCGCTGCGGTTGCCAGTCTTCCCACAAGCACGCCAACATCGCGCATGATGGGCGTTCCGACGTGGACGCCGACCGTAGTCGCGTCGCCAACGGAACCTAGGCCGCCAACCGACACCCCAGGACCATCGCCGACGCCGTCCAGCACGCCCACATTCCCACCCACGCCGACCTTCCCGCCGACGTCCACGCCTACGCCCCGTGTGACTCGATCGCCCTGGCCGTTCACGTATGAAGCCTCGCTGCGGTCTCCCGTGTACGGCTGCAATTGGACGGGTGTGGCCGGTCAGGTGCAGGACCTCGATGGCAATCCGTTGAAGGGCTACCCGGTGCATGTCTGGGGAGGGGGCCTCGACTTCGTAGTCACGGCTGGCGCTGACGCGCGTTTTAGCACCTACTATGCCTCTGAGGCTGCCTGGGAACAGTTCTTCGGGCCTAGCCCCAAGCCTATCGAGATCCGCGTGCAGCTCCACGATCCCTATAGGCAGGACCATCCCCCGGTCTCCGATGAGATCGTGATCGACCTGCCGGGGACTTGCAGTACGGCCCTGGCCTACGTCGTCTTCACACAGAATCACTGAACCAGCCGAGGTACGCTATGGCGGTCGATAGGGTAGCGACCGGGGCGGCAGGCCTTGACGCAATGCTCAGCGGCGGCTTCCTTCCCAACACGAGGGTGTTGGTGCGAGGGGCACCGGGCACGGGCAAGACATCGCTGGCGCTCCAGTTCCTGATGCGCGGAGCCTCAGGGGGGGAATCCGGGTTGTTCGTCTCGTTCGAGGAGTTCCCCAAGTCCCTGTACCGCGATGCCCAATCCCTGGGATGGGACTTGAAGGACCTGGAGGAGGAAGGACAGCTCCACTTCATGTTCACCTCCCCTGAGGTCTTCCTGGCGAGCCTTGAACCTCCCGATAGCCATCTGAACCGGCTAATCCTTGAGGCCAACATCCGCCGCCTGGTCCTCGACAGTGTCTCCCACTTCGATCGGCTTACCGACGACGAGCAGCAACTGCGGGGACTGTACACGCAGGCAGTGAACGGCCTTAGGCGCGAGCGAATCACGGCCCTGCTGTTGGGAGAGGACAACCGGTCCAGCCATCGCCGGGCGTTCAAGGGGGGTCTTTCGTTCCTCGTCGATGCCACCATTCTGATGCGCTACGTCGAGATCGACAGCGCCATGCAGCGAGCCATCCTAGTCCTCAAGATGCGAGGCTCTCCCCACGCGAAGGAGATTCGCCGCTACGTGATTGGTAAGGGGGGGCTAGAGGTACTGGATGTCTTTGAGGGACGCGAGGGACTGCTCAGCGGGACGCCACACGGGGCCCTACCATAGGCCCGGCCCGATCGCCGGTGGGCAGGCTCTACGTCGTGGGGACGCCGATAGGCAACCTGGAGGACCTCTCGTTCCGCGCTCTGCGCGTCCTCCGAGAAGCCACGCTCATCGCGGCTGAGGATACCCGCCGGGCGCGCGTGCTCACAGACCACTACGAGATCGACACGCCCACCACAAGCTACTTCGAAGGCAACAAGCTAACCAAACTCGATGCGGTACTCGAAACGCTCGCTGAGGGCGACGTAGCCCTGGTCTCCGAGGCCGGAATGCCAGGGCTTTCGGATCCCGGTTACGAGTTGATCAGGAGTGCCATTGAGGGTGGCCATTCGGTCGTACCGATACCCGGTCCGACAGCCCCGGTAACGGCGCTCGTGGTCTCCGGGTTGCCCACCGATAGTTTCCTCTTCGTAGGCTACCTACCACGTCGAAAGGGTAGCCGCCGCCGACTGCTAGACCAGGTGGCCCGAGAGCCCCACACGTTGATCGCCTTTGAGGCTCCGCATCGGCTGCGGGAGAGTCTGGCTGACATAGAGGCCGCTCTGGGAGATCGCCCGATAGCCCTCTGCCGTGAGATGACCAAGGTTCACGAGGAGATCTGGCGGGGTACCGTTGCCGAGGCCCGGGCAGGATACGTCGAGCGGGGGCCGAGAGGCGAGTTCACCCTCGTCATCGGAGGTGCGACCGAGGTGCAGCAGCGCTGGGCGCCAGAGCAGGTCCGTGCTGCGCTGGATGACCTGCTGGCGGAGGGCGTGCGCCGCCCCGAAGCTGCGAGACGGGTCGCTGAGCTATCCGGCTGGGACCGGGGCGATGTCTATCGGCTGACCCTCTAGGCCCATCCCTGGCTGAACCCGCGAGACCCCGGTATTGGAAGGCCCCTTGTCCAATCAGAGTGCCCCTCGGTCACGCATCGGCGAGCTAGACAACCTATGATCACGGCCGAAACAATAGGTCAGCGCGGGCGACCCCTATGGATATAGGTTGCCAGAGAGCGGTGCACGAAACGATGCCCGGTCTCGCTGCTCCTCCGGGAAGCGAACCACCGACCCGCCGCGGCATTGCCTATGGAACTGACAACTGAGGAACGCGGCATGCTGGAGGGGGACCAGGGTCTCGGCGTGCGCAGGGCCATGGAAATCATTGTCGCCTTGGCGCGCGTCTTCGGCGCGCAGCGGCTGGTACCGGTGACTTCTGCACAAGTGGCGGGTGTCAGCTATCGCAATCTGGGGATGGCGGGTCTTGAGTTCCTCCGCGAGTGGGCGAACCAAGGGGCCCAGGCCCGAGTGCCTGCCACGCTGAATCCGGCCGGGCTGGACCTCCAAGCGTGGAGGGAGTTAGGTTTCTCCGAGGAATTCGCCGGGCAGCAACAGGCGGTTGTCGAGGCCTATAGGCGCTTGGGCGTGCGCGCCACGTGCACCTGTGCGCCCTATTTGGTGGGAAACGTGCCACAGGTGGGCGAGCACGTGGCCTGGGCCGAATCTTCGGCCGTTAGCTACGCCAACGCCGTGCTGGGTGCGCGTACCAATCGAGAAGGCGGGCCGAGTGCCATGGCCGCCGCGATAGCCGGCCGAACGGCTGCCTATGGGCTCCACCTATTCGAGAACCGGCGCTCCAGATTGAGGGTGAGGGTACGTTGTCCGGTGCGAACATACGCCGATTTTGGAGCGCTGGGGTACTTGGTGGGTAGGGAGGCCCGCAACCGCGTGCCCATCTTTGAGGGTCTGGGTTCTTGCTCCCGGACGGAGCTCAGAGCACTGGGTGCGGCGATGGCGGCCAGTGGTGCCGTGGCCCTCTACCACGTGACCGGGGTGACGCCCGAGGCTGATTACCCCGATATCCTGGTGGACGACGCAGAGATGTTCACTGTGGACAACCTGCGGCCAGCCTATGAGGCGCTCGGCGCGACAGCGACGGAGATCGATCTGGTCTGGTTTGGTTGTCCTCACGCCGGGCTGGAGGAGATAGAGCGCGTTGCGGGGCTACTGGACGGGCGGCAGGTGGCGGCCGCATTGTGGGTAACCACGGCGAGGAGGGTAAGGAAGGAGGCTCAGGAGACGGGTCTGGTGGACGCCATCGAATCCTGCGGAGGGCGGGTGCTGGCCGACATGTGCGTGGTCGTCGCTCCTATGGAACAGCTGGGCTTCAGGACCGTGGCGACGCCTTCAGGCAAAGGGGCCACCTATCTACCCTCGCACGCGGGGTTGGTGGTCCGCTATGGCACAGTTGATCAGTGCGTGGAGGCTGCGGTTACCGGCCTCTGGTCGCCGTGACGATCGCGTCCTTGCTCGGGTCTATGCCCGTGCTATAATCTCTCTCTGTGAGTCTACGCTTGGCCCTGTCGTCATCCAACCGCTGCAGGTCTTCCAGCATCACTGGGGGCAGCTTAGCGGTTTCCAGCCCGGAGCACACCTCTCTGAGCCAAACCGAATCGAAAACGAAGCAAGGTAACGATGGCTGAACGTGGGGAACCGCTATCCGACCGTGAGAAAGAGGTCCTGGAGCTGGTAGCCACGGGGATCACCAACCGCGAGGTGGCCCAGGAACTCTATATCAGCGCAAACACTGTCAAGGTCCACTTGCGCAATATCTATGCCAAGCTGGGCGCAGAATCCCGTACTGAGGCGACCGTCATCGCCGTGCGTGAGGGCTGGGTCAGCCTCGGGGCGGATGCAGACGCCTTGTCAGGGGGCATGGGGGCCGACGAGGACGCATCTGTAGCGCTTGCTGCAGATCCGCCGCTGCCATGGGCGAAGCGGGTAGCGCTGGTTGTGGCACTCCTCCTGGCCGTGTCCGCCATCGTGGTGACGTGGCCTAGCGCAGAGCCCCAAGCTAGCCGGCCAGATCTCCCGCTGGATAGCTCCCAGGCCCCACCGGTGGTTGCTTCAATTCAGGATTCCGAGTCCCCCTGGGAGGAGAGGGCTCAGATGCCGACCCGCAGAGCGCATCTCGCGCTGACCGCGGTTCGAGACCAGCTTCTGGCAATCGGCGGCCAGACACGGGATGGTGTTGCCGCTGCTGTTGAGGCGTATGAACCCGAAAGCGATACCTGGACACCGCTGAGCGATAAGCCAACGCCACTAGCCTATGTGGGAGCTGCGACACTTGGCACGGAGGTCTACGTCCCTGGAGGATGTGACGCCGACAATGCACCAACTCGCGTGGTGGAGGTGTATGACGTAGTGGGCGACACCTGGCGCCAGGCCAGCCCACTTCCTGAACCTCGGTGTGCCTACGCCCTCGCTGCGCGTGGCGGCAAGCTCTTCCTCTTCGGTGGCTGGGACGGTGCGCAGTACGTCTCCACGGCTTACAGCTATGACCCCGGTGCTGAAGCGTGGAGCGAGTTGCCGCCTATGAGCTTGGCCAGAGGCTTCGCCGGGGCTGCCTCCCTCAGTGATCAGCTCTATGTGGTTGGAGGATACGACGGCGAGAGAGAGCTGAGGGCCTGCGCGTCCTACGACACGGTATCAGGGGCCTGGACCGAGTGCGCCCCGCTGGCAATTGGGCGCGGAGGACTTGGGCTAGCCGCTGTCGGAGGACAGCTGTATGCCATCGGCGGTGGCGGTTGGACTAGCTATCTGGGCTTCAACGAGCGCTACAACCCCACACACGATCGCTGGAGCGCTATCGAAACCCCGTTGGTGGGGGAATGGCGCAATCCGGGCGTCGCAGTCTCCGGAGCCACCATCTACGCCGTCGGGGGCTGGAGCAGCGACTACCTTAGCTTGAATGAGGCCTATGAGGCCCTTCCCTTCCGCATTTTCATCCCGGTGAGTCAACAGTAGCTGCCGCAGAGGACGTCGACCTGCAAAGCAGCCGCTCGAGCAGCAGCCAGCGGACCTGAAACAACGTCCCCAGGTCCGGCTCTCACCGTTGAGGCCGCAACGTTCCAGGATTTGCCGGTCGCTAGCCGCAGTAGAATCGTCGATGTAGACAGCTACCACGAGAGGAGATTCCACGATGCCCAAGCCAATTCGTATCGAGGACATCGCGCAGCACGAGGGAGAGGAGGTGGCGCTCCAGGGGTGGGTGTACAACCACACCGACAAAGGAAGACTGTTGTTCATCTGGATCCGCGACGGGACTGGCTACGCCCAGTGCGTCTTCTTCCATAAGGGTGTCACCCCGGAGGTCTTCGAAGCGGCCCGGGGGCTCACCTACGAGTCCTCCGTGAGAGTCACGGGTACCGTTCGACAGGATGACCGCGCGCCTGGCATCCCCGGCGGCTTTGAGCTGGGCGTGAGCGACCTGCAGGTCATGCAGCTGGCCGAGGAATACCCCATTCAGCCCAAAGACCACGGTGTCGACTTCCTGATGGACAACCGCCACCTCTGGATCCGCTCGCAGAGGCAGTGGGCTGTGCTGAGGGTGCGAGCCACGGTCATCAAGGCCATCCGGGACTGGCTTGACGACAACGGATTCGTCAACATGGACACGCCGATTCTCACCCCTGCGGCGTGTGAGGGTACGACAACGCTCTTCGAGACCGAGTACTTCGGCGACCTGGCCTATCTTGCCCAGTCGGGGCAGCTCTACAACGAGGCCGACATCTATGCTTTTGGCCGCGTCTACTGCTTTGGCCCCACGTTCCGCGCCGAGAAGTCGAAGACTCGCCGCCACCTGACTGAGTTCTGGATGGTGGAGCCGGAGGCAGCCTTCTGCGACATGGACCAGCTGATGGAGATCGAGGAGCAGTTTGTCTCTTACATCGTGCAGACCTGTCTGCGTGATCGGAGGCAGGAGCTGGCGTTGCTCGAGCGGGACATCAGTCGCCTGGAGAAGGTGGAGCCGCCGTTCCCGCGCATCTCGTACGACGACGCCCTCGATATGTTGGCGCAGATCCGAGAGCAGGCCGACGATCAGGAACTCAGAGAGCTCCTGCAGTTCGCATGGGGCGACGACTTCGGATCTCCGCACGAGACGGTGCTGACCGAGCGGTTCGAGAAGCCGGTCTTCGTCTATGGCTACCCGACCAGGGCGAAGGCATTCTACATGGAACCGTGGCCCGGCCGCCCAGAGGTATCTAAGAGCGTGGACCTGCTTGCCCCCGAGGGATATGGCGAGATCACCGGTGGGTCAGAGCGCATCTCCGACCTCAACCTGCTGCTCCAGCGGCTGGATGAATGGGGGCTGCCGCGTGAGGCTTTCGAGTGGTACATCGACCTGAGACGATTCGGCTCGGTGACTCATTCAGGTTTCGGACTGGGCGTGGAGCGCACCGTGACGTGGATCTGCGGTATCGACCACCTGCGGGAGACGATTGCCTTCCCGCGAACGCTCAACCGCGTCTATCCGTGAGTTCAGTGCGCGCTGCCTCGGCGAGCACGTCGCCGTCCATCGCACACCCCCACCTTTCGCTTCGAGACGCCCTGTAGTATAATACGGACCAGGATCCACACGATTCACTAAATAGACTGATCTTTCGGGGGAGCTTGGGTAGCCAGGCTGAGAGGGCGCTCGGTCCGCCACTGCGGGCCAACGGTGCCGACCCCTAAGACCTGATCTGGGTAATGCCAGCGGAGGGAATTGTGTGTAGCGCGCGATGAAACCGCTCCGCTGGTCGGGGCGGTTTTCTGTTGTGAGGTGACCATGCGAGCCATCATCTTCGCCAACGGAGAACTCGACGACACGCAGGGGGCTCGGGATCTGGTGCGCGATGACGACCTGGTCATCGCCGTGGACGGCGGTACGCGCCACGTGTGGGAGGTGGGCGTCGACCCCCAGTGCGTGATCGGCGATCTCGATTCCCTGACGCCCTCCGAGCAGGAACGACTGAGAGCGAGCGGCGTGCAGATCATCCCTTTCTCGACACGCAAGGACGAGACCGATCTCGAATTGGCGCTTCTCCAAGCTGCGTGCGAGGGAGCGGAATCGATAGTCGTGTTGGCCGCCCTCGGAGGGCGGCTTGATCACACAATCGCCAACCTCTTGCTGCTGGCCCTGCCCGAGCTGGATGGGATCGATGTGCGCGTCGTGGAAGGGCTGCAGGTGGCTTTCCTGATCCGCGATGGGGCACTTGTCGAGGGCCAGCCCGGCGATACCGTCTCCCTGATCCCCCTGGGTGGCGATGCCGTCGGTGTAACCACCGAAGGCCTGGAGTGGAGCCTCAACGACGACACACTGCACTTCGGGCCGGCGCGAGGGGTTAGTAATGCGCTGATAGCGGAGCGGGCCTCTGTCCGTGTGCGGCAGGGGCAGCTGCTCTGTGTCGTGACGCACGCGAGCGAGTAGCGAGGAGGTACCGATGAATGCCGCAAGAGTACTCACTTTCCTAGGACTGCTTGCCCTGGCTGCCTGCCGGCCGACGGGGACGGCGACCGAGGAACCGGCGGTGCTGACCACGCCCTCGGCACCCGAATCACGCACACTGCGAGTGATGACACACGACAGCTTCGACATCAGCGAGGAGGTGTTAAGCATCTTCGAGTCTGAGCACGATGCCAGGGTCGAGATCCTCCAGGCCGGCGATGCTGGGGTGGTTCTGAACCAGGCCATCCTCAGCAAGGACAACCCTCTGGCAGATGTGCTCTACGGTGTTGACAATACACTCCTCAGCCGAGCGCTGGACAGCGACATCTTCGTGCCATACCGGTCACCACTGCTGGAGGAGATCGACGATGAACTGGAACTGGACGCCGAGAACCGGGCGCTGCCAGTGGACTATGGTGATGTCTGTCTCAACTACGACAAGGCCTGGTTCGAGTCCGCAGGCTTGAGGGCCCCCACCCAGCTTGAGGACCTAACAAGACCGGAGTATGCAGGTCTGACCGTGGTGCAGAATCCAGCCACCTCATCGCCAGGCCTGGCCTTCATGCTTGCCACGATAGGGCACTTTGGTGAGACTGGTGGGCGGACTTGGCTCGACTACTGGGCAGAGCTTCGAGATAGCGATGTACTGATTACTGAGGGGTGGAGCGGAGCCTACTACGAGCACTTCACCTACGGCTCCGCCGGCAGCGGCGATCGTCCCGTTGTGGTCAGCTATGCCAGTAGCCCGCCGGTCGAGGTCCACTTCTCCGAGGAGCCGTTCGAGGAGGCGCCCACCGGCGTGGTGGTCGGCGACGGCAGCTGCTTCCGACAGATTGAGTTTGTCGGTGTTCTCAAAGGGACACAGAGCCCCGATCTCGCCAGGGCGTGGATCGACTTCATGCTAGGGAAGACCTTCCAAGAGGATATTCCGTTGCACATGTTCGTTTTCCCGGCGAATGGCACCGCCGAACTGCCTGACGTGTTCGCCAAGTTCGCCGTCATCCCAGATACTCCGGTCAGGGTCTCTCCCGCGGCCATCGAGGCCAACCGTGAAGCGTGGATCGGCGCCTGGACCGAGACGGTGCTCCAGTAGGGGCGGGTTGAGGGCGAGCGGGATGAGCAAGCGCGCGATGGGGCGTGGGGCGGGCCTATCCACACGGTCCCGTAGCGCACGCGCGGCCATCTACGCGGTCCTGGTCGTCTTCTTTGCCCTCTTCTACTTCTATCCTCTCGGATCGATCCTCACACTCTCCTTTGCTCCCGAGGGACAGCTTAGCCTAAACGCGCTGGGGGACCTGTTCCGCACGTCGCGGTACCTGCGCACAGTCTGGTTCACGACCTGGCAGGCGGCGCTCTCCACGGCCTTGACCGTCGCTCTCGCGATCCCGGGCTGCTACGTCTTCGCGCGCTTCGACTTCCCCGGCAGAGGCCTCATCCAGGCGCTGAGCACCGTCCCATTCGTGTTGCCCACCATGGTCGTTTCGCTGGCCTTCACAGCTCTGCTTGGCCCTCGGGGAGTGCTCAATCTTGCCTTGATGCGTCTCCTCGCCCTTGACAGACCACCGCTCGACCTTCAGAACACGTTGGCCATCATTCTCCTCGCTCATGTCTTCTACAACTACACGCTGGTGCTACGCATGGTTGGGACTTACTGGTCGAACCTCTCTCCTCGGCTGGCGGAGGCGGCGCGAATGCTGGGTGGAAACCGATGGCGGGCGTTTCGCCATGTCACACTGCCACTGCTCGCTCCTTCGATAGCGACGGCTGCGGCGCTGGTCTTCGTTTTCGATTTCACCAGCTTCGGCGTCATTCTCGTGCTCGGAGGACCACGTTTCGCCACCCTGGAGGTAGCCATCTACCGCCAGACAGTTCACTATCTGAATCTGCCGCTGGCGGCGGCGCTCTCCCTCATCCAGATCCTGTTCACCTTTGGGCTGATGGCTGCCTATACGCGGCTCCAGGCGGGTGAGGCCTTACGGGTAGAACTGCAGTCACGTCGAACGACACAAAGACGGCCTCGGGACTGGCGTGAGTGGCTTCTCGTCGGCGGCTGCGCGGTGTTGATTGTGGTGCTGCTGGCGACGCCGTTGGCGGCGCTGGTCGTGCGCTCCTTGACGCTTAGCGGCCGCCTCTCCCTTGCGTTCTACCGTGAGCTGTTCCGCAATCCTCGTGGCTCAGTCTTCTACGTGCCGCCGGTGGCGGCAGTGCGAAATTCGGTGGGTTTCGCACTGGCTACAGTCGGCCTGTCTGTTGCCCTCGGTCTGATGGCTGCGTCGGCTCTGGACAGCCAGGGTTCCGCTGGGCGGCCCCGTGGAGGTGGGCGTCGCCTGCAACAACTGCTTGACCCAATCCTGATGCTCCCGCTGGGTACTTCTGCAGTCACGCTGGGGTTGGGTTACATCATCGCGCTGGATAGCCCCCCTCTTAACCTCCGCACCTCACCGCTGCTCGTGGTGCTGGCCCACACGCTGGTGGCGCTGCCGTTCGTCGTGCGTAGTGTCCTCCCGTCTCTGCGCTCGATCCGACCGCAACTGCGCGAGGCTGCCTCTGTCCTGGGTGCATCACCATGGCGCATCTGGCGCGAGGTGGACCTGCCAATCGCGGCGCGGGCGGTGCTCGTTGGGGCCGTATTTGCCTTCACCGTCTCGATGGGTGAGTTTGGCGCCACCAGCTTGATCGCCCGGCCGGAGCGGCCGACAATGCCCGTGGCTATCTACCGCTTCCTAGGCCGTCCTGGCACAGTCAACTACGGTCAGGCGCTGGCCATGTCCTCGCTGCTGATGATGGTCTGTGCAGTCGGTTTCCTGGCCGTCGAGCGGTTCCGGGTCGGCGACCTGGGTGAGTTCTAGTCGAGGCCGTGGGGCTGGGCTCGGGGGCCGCGGAATCCGGGGGGATGGCGGTGAAAAGGGCGTGCACGCCTGAGCCCCGACCGCGTGCGGCAATCCGTGGGCAGAGGATGAGGGGGCAGTCCAAGCAGCTGGGCCTCGTCGTGACCAACGGGTTGGAGCCTGCCTGCTGTGCGCTTGCACGGCGTTCACAGCCGTGCTAGACTCGGTTCCGCTGACCCTACCGTTCGTCGTGGTCTGCAGACAGTTCGCCCTGCACAGCGTCCTCCGATGAGTATCCTTGAACTGCACAAGCTCAACAAGGTCTATGCCGACGGTTGGACCCTGACAGACGTCAGCTTGTCTGTGGAGGAGGGCGAGATATTCGGCCTCCTCGGGCCCTCTGGCTGCGGCAAGACGACGCTCCTACGGCTGGTCGCTGGCCTGGAGATGCCGGACAGCGGCCAGGTCCTGGTGGAAGGGGAGGATCTCACTCACGCGGCACCTCATCGGCGGGGCTTCGGACTGATGTTCCAGGAGTATGCCCTCTTTCCGCACAAAGACGTCTTGGGCAATGTCGCGTTTGGTCTCCGGATGGCGGGTCTCGACCGCGCGCTGATCGACAGACGCGTCGCAGAGGCTCTGGCGCTGGTCGGGCTTGACGGCTTCGAGCATCGTGACGTGAATGAGCTTTCCGGTGGGGAGCGCCAGAGGGTTGCCTTGGCTCGCAGCCTCGCCCCCCAGCCGCGGCTGCTGATGCTGGATGAGCCGCTAGGCGCGCTCGATCGGGCGCTGCGCGAGCGGCTGCTGGAGGAGCTGCCCCAGATTCTGCATCGAGCCGGCGTGACTGCGATCACCGTCACTCACGATC
>JASFVG010000097.1:0-12378 GCA_050049955.1 Anaerolineae bacterium
CCTCCAAGCTGCGTGGCACCCTGCTCAACGTCACGACGCTCACGTCCGCCCCTGCCAGGGCACGGAGCACGAGAGGGTTCGCCTTGTCGGGGTCAGGCGTGGCGTAGCGCAGCCAGTCGCTGCCCTGCTCTTCCACCTGTACCAGGTCCGAAATGAGTCCGGCCGCCCCATCAACCGGGTGGGTGAGACGTACCTCCATCCGCGGTGGGCCGAGGTGGCGCCGCCTTAGTTCCGCCAGTGTGCCCAGCGCGATGATCCGCCCCCGGCGAATGATGGCCACGCGGTCGGCCAGCGCTTCGGCAACGGCCAGGTTGTGCGTACAGATCACGATCGCCCGCTTGTGGCTCCGCAGGCCGAGGATGGCATCGCGCACAAGCTTCGCGCTGTGCGGGTCCATGGCGGAGGTCGGCTCATCCAGAAGCAGGACCGGCGGATCGTGAAGCATGGACCGCGCCAGAGCCATCTTCTGCCGCATACCCTTGGAGTATGTCCCCATTCTACGGTCGCGCGCCTCGGACAAGCCCAGTTGATCCAGCAGCAGATCGGTCTGTCGCTTTCGCTCCTCCCGGCTGAGACTCATCAGGCGCCCGAAGAAGTCGAGGTAGTCGCCGCCCCGCATCCGCAGGTAGAGCCCAGGATGCTCCGTCAACAGGCCCACGCGCTGGCGCACCTGCTGTGGGTGCTCAACCACATTGTGACCAGCGACAAACGCAGTTCCGGCAGTCGGCGGGAGGATGGCTGCCAGCATACGCACCGTTGTCGTCTTACCCGCGCCGTTAGGCCCCAGTAGCGCCAGGATTTCGCCGGGCGCCACCGAAAACGATACCCGGTCCACAGCCAGGAAATCATCAAATGTCTTCGTCAGCTCTCTCAGCTCGATCATCGCTATGACGCAAGGCTCCCACGTGGCTCCATAGGGTTTCCCTAGGCCCCTCGTGGATTATACCAGCTGCGTAGGGCCGCGGCAATGGATATTCCGTACTACGACCGGGACCGCCCAGCCCGGCACGAAACAACGCCCTGGACTATCCGGTGAGCGGCTATTCCCCGTGCGAGCAGCATGCGTAGACCCGGGCCACGCGTTGGAATAACGTGAAGAACGAGAAGACCGCCAGCGCCCAGGCCAGCACGGGGACGAGCCCCAGGGCTGAAAGAACACCAATGAGCAGGATTCGCTCCATACGGGTCACAATACCGACCTTGCAGGGAATGCCAAGCGACTCTGCGCGTGCGCGTGTGTAGCTGACCATCAGCGCAGCCACCAGGCCTGCCACCAGCAGCGCGGCCTCAAGCTGCGCCCCCTGGCTCGCGGTGTGCCACGCAAGACCGAGGATCAGGGCCGCATCCGCGAGCCGGTCGAGGGTCGAATCCAGGAAGGCACCAAACACGCTCACCTTGCCAGCGGCCCGCGCCACAGCGCCGTCCAGCGCATCCAATGGCGCGAAGACGAGCAGCAGCCCTCCGCCCCACCGAATCCGCCCCACCGCGAAAAGGGCACTCACGCAGACCTGCAGGAGCAATCCGACGATGGTCACGCTGTTGGGATGGACGCCCCACCGCCCCAGAAGGCGCGATACAGGGCCCATCACCACCTCAGCTCGCGCCCGCACCCACTCGGTCAGGGTGTTCCATCGCCCCCGACCCTCGGCCTCACGCTCCCTCAGACCCATGCTCCGCTCCGGATACCCTCACCTCACCCCACTCCAGCGCCACCACATAGTCTCCCAGGACGGCTGAATGGTAGCCAGGAACACCGGGTGTGTCAACCATGGCATCGGACCATCAGCTTGTCAACACGCCCTGTTCGGGTATAATGTCGGTCGTTCGGGGCGTAGCGCAGCCAGGCTAGCGCGCAGCAATCGGGATGCTGAGGTCCCGGGTTCAAATCCCGGCGCCCCGACAGCAGAGGGCACATCGTGTGAATGTGCCCTCCTTTTGTTGACCTGACCGCATCCCGGAGTGGAAGGCTGAATCGGTGGTCCCGATTCGCGCTCGCCACCGACCCCGTACGGCTCTCAGGGCCCGCCCTTGCTCCTCTTCGCCTCCTGCCACAGCGCCTCTAGCTCGTCGATCGAGAGCGCCGCAACATCGAGCCCGCGCTCGATGGCCACTCTCTCCAGCCAGCAGAACCGTTCGGCAAAGCGGGCGTTCGCTTGGCGCAGTGCTGTTTCCGGGTCGATGCCCAGCCAGCGCGCCCAGTTTGCCACGGCGAACAAGAGATCGCCAAGCTCCGCCTCTTGGCGCTCGTGGGTAGAGGCGCTTTCCAGCTCAGCCAGTTCCTCTCGGACCTTGTCTACCACACCCTCCACGTCAGGCCAGTCGAACCCGACGCGGGCAACTCGCCGGCCGTACGTATCCGCCTGCTGAAGTGCCGGCAGTACCCGGGGGACGCCGTCCAGCACAGAGCTGCGATCCTGCTTCTCCTCGCGCTTCAGCTCCTCCCAGTTGTGCAGCACCTCCTGGGTGTCCGCGACATCTCTCCCCCCCCAGACGTGGGGGTGGCGGTGCTTGAGCTTGCCGTCGATCCCCGCGATGACGTCTGGCATCTTGAATTCACCCGCCTCCGTGGCAATCTGCGTCTGGAGCAAGACCTGCAGGAGCAGGTCACCCAGCTCCTCCTGCAACGCGTCGGTGTCGCCCCGGTCGATCGCCCCCGCCGACTCATAGGCCTCCTCAAGGAGCCCGGTGCGAAGGCTCTCGTGTGTCTGCTCGCGATCCCAGGGACAGCCCTCTGGCGCGCGAAGGTGCGCCACCGTCTCCTGCAGACCCTCGAAGCTCGTCACGTCCGCCAGCGGCGGCACGTACAGGGTGGTCAGATGCGCAACAGCAGCAGCGGCGTCGTCCGCGCGATCTAGCTGATAGAGCAGCCGAGGCGTGACGCACGCCTCTCGCGTCCCGGCCGCGTGGACCAGAAAGACCTCGTGCTCATCGGGATACTGATTCATGAGCGTGAGCTTGACCTCACTGGCCAACAACCGACTGTAGAGCTGTCCCACCAGCGCCGGGAGATCCGGGTTGAGGGGCGGGTGGTGGCTACGCGCCAGACCGATGGCATCGACGATCTGCAAGCCCTGCAGCGCGTCTATCCGCAGGGCGGTTAGCGTCGGTTCGACGAAGCTCAACCCCTCGACCACACGCACAGGCAGCGAAAGCCGCTCTGCTGATGACAGAATCGCCTCCACGGTGGCCTCGCCGACCAGGGGGTGACCCGGCACCGCGTAGACCACGCCCCCCGGTCGCTGCCCCATCTCCAGTACCCTCTGTACGATGGCATCGTAGACCCTGGCGAAGTCATCCCCATCGTCGTAGACATCATCGAACGAATACCGCCTGAGACCAGGCGGCAGGCTGGACGCCGTGGGATGCCGTTCGGTGCGCAGCCAGACCTCTGGGGAGGATTCCAGAACCTCCCATGCCTCCCGGGTCAGGTGACGCGCCTCGCCCGGCCCCAGGCCGACGATGGTGATGGTTCCCATACGAACCTCCCGCTGCTCGTATACGCATAAGAGGGGCAGGGCAATGTTGCCCGGCAACACTGCCCTGCCCCTCCGTTCAATTGTCGCCTATCCGTGTCTGATCTGGCGGACAGCCGCCACTCCTGCTGGGGGACGGTCGCTCTCGGCCTAGCGCTTGGTGTATTGCGGCGCCTTCCGCGCTTTCTTCAGCCCGGGCTTCTTCCGCTCCTTCACGCGCGCATCGCGCGTCAAAAAGCCGCCCGTGCGAAGAGGAGGTCTCAACTCAGGGTCTGCCTTCAACAACGCGCGGGCAATACCCAGGCGAATCGCACCGGCCTGACCCTTGATGCCACCACCCTTGACCAGGACGCTGATGTCGTAACTGCTTTGCGTGTTCGTCACCTCAAGGGGTTCCCTGAGATGGATGATGTCCATCGAGCGACTGAAGTACTCGGCAACCGGACGGTCATTGATGACGATGTTGCCCTCGCCTCCAGGATACATCCGGACCCGCGCAGTCGCCGCCTTGCGCCGTCCAACGCCCTCGTAGTAACTCATTGCCATTGCTGACTCCTCCTACCTACAACTCCAACGGTTCTGGTTGCTGGGCCTCGTGGGGATGCTCCGATCCAGCGTAGACCTTCAGCTTCTTGATCATCTTTCGGCCCAGTCGGTTCTTGGGCAACATACCGCGCACGGCGTGTTCGACGACGCGCGTCGGATGCGTCTCGAGCATTCGGCGCAGTGGCACTTCTGTGAGACCGCCAGGATAGCCGGAATGGCGATAGTAGATCTTCTGATCCAGCTTCTGCCCCGTCACGTGGATCTTGTCCGCGTTGATGACGATCACGTAGTCGCCCACGTCAACGGAAGGCGAATAGATCGGCTTGTGCTTGCCTCGCACGATCCGCGCTATCTGGGTTGCCAGACGGCCCAGTGTCCGCCCACTGGCATCCACGACATACCAATCCCGTTGGACATCCTCCGGCTTTGTCACGTAGGTTCTCTTCACAGTTCCACAACTCCCACTCAATCCGTATTGACAGATGACGTTCATCAGTAGTTCACATGAACAAGGTACAACCCGTGTGGCGCCGCCGTCCTACCGGCCTGGCCGCGCTCGCACGATTGTAGCGCTTCCTCGAAATCGCCAACACTCATCCTGCCCTGTCCGACATCCAGCAGGGTCCCCACGATGCTACGGACCATTCGGTACAGGAAGGCATTCGCCTCTATGTCAAAGGCCAGAAACCTACCCTCGCCCCGACCGCCGACGGACCCGCAGCAAGACCGAGTTGCGTCGCCCCACACCGACGAAGTCACCCGCCGCACAGTAGCTTCGCCTTGCGGCGCCTGCCCAAAGGTGGCGAAATCCTGTTCGCCGACCAGCATATCGGCCGCTCGCTGCATCACGCCCACGTCGAGCGGGTAGGGCATATGCAGACTGAATCTGCGGGCAATCGGCGACCGTATAGGCGCGCTATAGACCAGATACCGATAGCGTCGGCTTCGAGCATCATAGCGTGGATGGAAATCCGATCGGGCTACCTCCAGCTCTCGCACGGCCGTGTCTACTGGGAGGACCGCATTCATCGCCCGCTGCAGATCCTCCACACCGTGCCTCCAAGCCGTCTCGAAGGCGATGACCTGCCCCTGAGCGTGCACACCCGCATCCGTGCGACCAGCCGCCCAGATACTGACCGACTCCTGCGTCACCTCCGCCAGAGCTGTCTCCAGCGTCTCCTGAACAGTCGGGGCGCCTACTTGGCGTTGAAAGCCACTGTAGTCGGTCCCGTCATAGGCCACAAGTGCGCGCACCCGCATCAGCGCCGGAGCTGCTAGACCAACTCAAGAAGCGCCATAGGCGCCGCATCGCCCTTGCGGTGCCCTAGCTTGTAGGTGCGGGTGTAACCACCGGGTCGGTCGGCGTAGCGCGGGGCAATCTCTTCAAAGAGTATCGCCAATACGTCAACCCAATGACCATCTTCGTCCTTGACCCAGCGGTGGATCCGACCCTCAGCGATACGACGGGCGTGGACGGCGCGACTTGGATCCTCTTCAGCCGCGGCCAACCCACGTTTCGCCAATGTAATCAGTTTTTCCGCGTGTCCCCGCACTGCTTTCGCCTTGGCCTCTGTCGTCTCCACGTAGCCGTTGTAGAACAAAGTCGTTACCAAATTGCGGCGCAAGGACTTGCGATGCGCGCTAGAGCGATTCAGTTTCTTGCCTGCGACCCGATGGCGCATTGCTATCCTCCAGTTGCCCCCAACAGATTCGCCTCGTCGAGTGATTCCTTGATCTCGTCCAATGACTTGGCCCCCACATTGCGAACGGCCAGTAGGGCGTCCTCGCCTCCGTCCTCCAACATCTCCATGACCTCACCGACATTCTTCAACCCAGCCCGACGGAGTGCATTGAACACGCGTGTGCTCAGATCAAGTTGATCGAGCGACATCTCGTAGACCTCACTGGGCAGCCCTTTTTCGGCCTCTTCCTCCTCGGCGCCCTCTTCATCCTCAGCGGTCAGAGTGAAGCCAGCGATCAGACGTATATGCATCAACAGTATGCGCGCCGCGGCCTTTAGGGCTTCAAAGGGCTCCACCCGACCGTCGCTCCAGATCTCCAGCGTAAGACGATCGTAGTTCGTGATCTGGCCGACGCGCGCGCGATCCACATCGTATGCGACACGACGAATCGGACTGAATAGCGCATCGACCGGTATCTCACCAATGATGCCCATCTCGCCCTCCGCCGCCGGCCGATAGCCCCGCCCATGCTCAACAGTGAAATCAATGTCGACAGAGGAATCCTCGTTGTCGACCGCCAGAAGATAGAGGTCCGGATTGAGTATCTCGATCTCCGGCGGCGCAACGATGTCACCCGCTGTAATCGTGCCCTCGCCCTCCGTGTGCACTGACATGTGCATCGTCTCTTCCCCCTCCATCTGCAGGCGAAGCTGCTTGACGTGGAGAATGAAACGCAGCACATCTTCCCGCACCCCCGGGATGGTCGTGAACTCGTGCGGAACGTCGGAAATGCGTACCTTGGTCACCGCCGCACCAGTTAGGGACGACAGCAAAACGCGCCGGAGCGCATTGCCGATGGTGATTCCAAAGCCTCTCTCCAGTGGACCGATCACGAATCGGCCATACTTCTCGGAGACTACATCTGTCTCGATTTTGGGCAACACTTGAACTGACAAGCGGCGCCTCCTCGTTATCTAGGATCTCTATTGTAAGACAACGTCATACAACCCAGCGTTGCTGATGTGACACTTGAACCCACGTTGCCGACGAATGGCCGTTCGCCCCCTCGCCACACCGATACAAGTGCCTTGGATAGATTGCGACCAGAACACTGCGTCAGTCGGCCAGGATCTCCTTCGAGCCCCGGTCAGCCTCCTACCGCGAATAGTACTCCACAATCAACTGATGGCTCAACGTCGTGTCGATGTCATCGGCGGATGGTTCCCTAAGCATGCGCCCCGTCATCGCCCGCGGGTCCAAACTAAGCCAATCCGCCACAGCCCCCTCATCCAGGGCCTCGGCACGAGCCTTGAAGTACTTGTTCTTGCGGCTCGACTCGCGAACCGAGATCTCATCCTCGGCCTTCACCATATAGGATGGTGCCTTGAGCCGCCTCCCATTAACGGAGAAGTGCCCGTGTGCGACCAACTGCCTGGCCTGTGCTCGCGAATCGGCAAAACCCATGCGGTAAACCACGTTATCAAGACGCGTTTCGAGCAACGAGAGCAGATTCTCGCCGGTAACGCCGGAGCGCCGCTCCGCCTCATTGAAGAAGCGCCTCATCTGCCGTTCAAGCATACCGTAGATCCTCTTCGCCTTCTGCTTCTCCCGGAGCTGGTAGGCGTAGTCGGACTGACGACGGCGACGGAAACGAGCCACCCAGCCATGTTGGCCAGGCGGATATCCTCGCTTACGCTCAAATGGGCACTTCGGGGAGAGACAACGCGTCCCCTTCAGGAATAGCTTCTCACCCTCACGGCGGCACAGCTTGCAGACCGGGCCGGTGTATCTTGCCATACTTACAGATCCTCCGTTGTTCGACTCGCTAGATGCTATGTCCGACGTCTCTTGGGAGGACGGCAACCGTTATGCGGGATTGCAGTCACATCCGTGATAGACGTCACCTGGAGTCCCGCCGCCTGGATGGCCCGGATTGCCGCCTCACGCCCGGGCCCAGGGCCTTTGACAAAGACGACGACCTCCGTCATACCATTCTCCAACGCCTCCGCAGCCGCCGTTCTCCCTGCCTGTCTGGCTGCAAACGCGGTACTTCTGCGGGCGCCCCTGAAGCCGACCGAGCCACCGCTCGCCCAGGTCAGGACGTTGCCCTGCTCATCCGTCAACGTTACGATCGTATTGTTGAACGTCGAGTGAATGTGGGCCTGCCCGCGTGCGACCCTTCTGCTGAAACGCTTTCTCGCCATACCCCTCTTCCTAGCGCTACTTCTTCTTCATTCCGCGTCGGCGCCCCTGTCCAGCAACCGTCTTCTTGGGCCCCTTGCGGGTGCGGGCATTCGTCCGCGTCCGCTGTCCGTGAACCGGCAACCCACGAATATGCCGAATGCCACGGTAGCATCGAATATCCTTCAGGCGCCGGATGTTCTGCTGTACGTCGCGCCGCAGGTCACCCTCGACCTGATACTGGCGGTCGATGGTCTGGCGCAGGCCGCTGATCTCAGACTCATCCAGATCGCGAACGCGCTTGTCGGGGTCTATACCTACATGGTCCAGAATCTCGTTACTTCGGGTACGCCCGATTCCGTAGATGTAAGTGAGACCGATCTCAACTCGTTTGTCCCTCGGCAAGTCCACACCTGCAATACGTGCCATTCTTTATCCCCTCCGTCTAGCCTCACACTCTTGGCTCACGCGATTCCCAGCTCGCGGCCCAGGCAGTATCTCTACCCTTGGCGCTGTTTGTGCTTTGGATTCTCACAGATAACGTACACTGTGCCCCGTCTACGCACAATCTTGCACTTCGGGCACATCTTCTTGACAGAAGCTCTAACTTTCATTTCCCCAACCTCCCCAACGGCCACGCGCCTACCAGCGTGTCAGAATATCCGCCTTGCCGTCAGTGACGGCAATCGTACGCTCGAAGTGGGCCGTGAGCTTTCCATTCTTCGACACCACCGTCCAATGGTCATCCAGGACCCGAACGCGCGGGCTTGACACCAGGACCATGGGCTCAAGGGCAATGGTCATCCCCTTCCGCAGGAGCACACCGTTCCCTCGCGTCCCGTGATTCGGTACCTGCGGATCCTCGTGCATCTCACGGCCGATACCGTGACCCGTGTACTCGCGTACGACTTCGTATCCCCGCTCCTCAACGTATTCCTGGATCGCAGCAGATATGTCACCCGAGCGGTCACCAGCCCTGGCAGCAGCGATTCCGGCGTCGAGTGCACCCTCGGTCACGGCCATCAGGTCCCTGGCCTCCTGGCTTACCTCCCCAACGGGGAGCGTCACCGCGCCGTCGCCGTGATATCCCTCCCATATTGCGCCAACATCGATGCTGATGATGTCACCTTCCTGCAGAACGCGATCTCCGGGAATGCCGTGCACCAATTCCTCATTCACGGAAGAGCATATCGCAGCGGGAAACGGGTGCGCAGCCCCAGGTGGATACCCCTTGAACGAGGGTATCGCACCCTGATCCCGAATAACCGCCTCCGCCCTCCTATCGAGCTCGCCCGTGGTCACACCAGGCACAACCCATTCCTTCATCTTCGTGAGTACGTCAGCTACGATTCCATTCGCCCGTCGCATCGTTTCTATCTCAGCAGCCGACTTGAGCGAGATCAACCCTGTGCCCCCACGGCGTTCCTCGCCCCTTGCAGATCTACCCACTCATCCTGCTTTGCCTTCAAATGCCGACACGCTCCGAGAGCTGCTCGAGAGCCCACCTGCGTCCGCAACCCCAGTCTCCTACTTGATGAATCCCTCGTAGTGGCGCATCAAGAGCTGGGCTTCTAGCTGACGCATCGTATCCAGAACGGTGCCGACCACGATCAGCAACCCAGACGACGTGATGAGCAGCTGGGTTCTGAAGAACAGATCCACAATGTAGGGCAACACGGCCACGCCACCCAGGAACAGGGCGCCGATCAGTGTGATACGTCGATAGATCGAGTTGATATACTCCTCCGTCCTGCGACCTGGTCGAATCCCCGGAATGAAGCCACCCTGCCGCTTCAGCGTTCCGGGTAGATCCTGCTGCTGGACCATCACGTCCGTGTAGAAGTAGGTGAATCCCACAACAGCCAGGAAGTACAGCAAACCATACCACGGACTCTGGGCACTGAAGAAGTTCATCACCGTCGTGGCAAAACTGGAGATTCCCGGACTCTGAGAGCCTGTGAAGAACTGGGCAATCACGGCTGGGAAGGTTAGGATCGACTGCGCAAAGATCAGCGGGATCATGCCGGCGGTGTTGATGCGCAGCGGGATGTGCGTGCTCTGACCACCGTACATCTTCATGCCGCGGACGCGCTTCCCATACTGGACCGGAATGCGTCGCTCGCCCTCCTGAACGACGACAATGACGAACATCGTCAGAGCCGTGATCACCAGGAAGATCCCGATCATCAATACGCCCATGCCCACCCCGCCCGAACCCAGCGCCTGCGCCTGAGTCCATGTGCTAACGAGATTCTGAGGCACGCGCGCCACGATGCCGCTGAAGATGATCAGCGACAGCCCATTGCCGATGCCCTGCTCCGATATCAGCTCGCCGAGCCAGATGGCGAACATCGTCCCGGCCGTCATCGCCACCAGCACGGAGGCTGTCGATAGGACGTTCTGTGGTGAGCCGAAGCCGAAGTTGGGCAGTACGGGCGTGGTTGTGCCAGCGTTCACCAACCGGATCTGGCCCAGCGCCTGTAGCAGGCCCAATGGGACGGTCATCATATAGGTCCACTGATTGAGTTTCTGCTGGCCGGCCTCCCCCTCCTCAGCCAGACGTTCCAGCGCCGGAATAATCGGTTGGAGAAGCTGCACGATGATCGTCGCCGTCACATACGGATATACGCCGTTCGCCATAACCGAGAAGCGAGCTACGGCCCCGCCAGAGAGCATGTCCAGCAGGTTGAACAACCTACTGGCACCGCCGGTACCGCCCAGTAATTGGTCGAGGGCCGCCTGATCAACACCAGGTACAGGCACGTGAGCTGCCAGCCGGTAGATGATGAGGATCAGCAGCGTGTACAGCAACTTCCGCCGCAGATCGGGCAAAGTCACCGCGTTCTTCAGGGCTTCTATCATCTTCTCAGTCCTCTGTCTGGGTTGGAGACAACCCGCTGTCTATCTCTATGTGCCAAGGATCAGCTCTTCCGGCGGTGACCACGCTGCCAGGGGAGCTCCTCCACCGTACCTCCGGCATCTTCGATCTTGGCCCGAGCACTCTTCGAGAATCGGTGAGCCTTCACGGTGAGCGAGTAGTCAATGTCCCCTCGTCCCAGGATTGCGACGAGCTCGCGAGCGCTATCGATAACCCCCGCCTCGGCCAGGGCCTCGGGGGTCACCTCGTCGCCCTCCTCAAAGCCCGCCAGAACAAGCCTATTGACATTGACCGGCGTGAACTCCACTCGCCAGGGATCGCGAAAACCGGTGCCCCGTGGACTCGGCATTGCCTTCCAGACCGGGTTCTGGCCGCCCTCGAACCCCGGCCGCACGCCGCCACCGCTACGGGCGTTCTGTCCCTTGGTGCCGCGCCCTGCGGTCTTGCCGTACCCAGAGCCCGTACCGCGTCCCACGCGCTTGCGGTTCTTCTTCGCCCCATCCGCTGGTCTTAGCTCGTGCAGCTTCATGTCCGCCTCCAACAAGGCCTATTCGCCGTCAATCTCCTCGACTGTGACGAGGTGTCTGACCTTCTCCACCATTCCGCGTATCGTTGCCGTGTTGCTTAGCTCCACGGTCTGATGCATCTTCCGCAACCCGAGGGCACGCACCGTTCGCTTCTGCTTCAAGGGGTAGCCGATCGGGCTCTTGCTCAGCGTGATCCGCAGCTTACCGCTCATCGCTCACGTCTCCAGAAGGGCGTCACCCTCTCCTCAGGAATACCCCGCTCCCGAGCGACCTCTTCCACGCTACGGAGCTTGCTCAGGCCATCCATCGTGGCGCGCACGACGCTTAGGGCATTGGGGCTACCCAGAGATTTCGTCAGCACGTCATCCACGCCGGCAGCCTTCAGCACCGCCCGCACATTCCCGGAGGCGATCACGCCTGTACCGGGTGCCGCGGGCTTCATGAGCATCTTAGCGCCGCCACACACCCCCATCACTTCGTGGGGTATGGTGTTTCCCATGAGAGGTACAGTGACCATGGCGTCTCGGGCTCTGTCCATCGCCTTGTGAATCGCGTCGGGCACGCCGCGCGCCTTGCCAATGCCCATGCCGACCCTTCCGCGGTTGTCCCCCACCACTGCGACGACACGGAAGGCAAAGCGACGACCGCCCTTCACAACATTAGCGACCCGCGTTATGTCTACGACGTGCTCGTCTAGTTCATCTCGATTCGCCATTCTGCCTCCGTAACCCTAAAACTCGAGCCCCTTGTCGCGTGCCGCTTCTGCCAAAGCCTTCACACGGCCGTGATACTTGTACCCCCCGCGATCAAAGACTACCTTGTCGATTCCCTGCTCCAGTGCACGCTCCGCCACAGCTTCCCCCACGACCCTGGCCTGTTCGGTCTTCGAAAGCGCATCGATCTGTGGCCTCACTTCCGCATCGATGGTCGAGGCAGCAACCAGCGTGTGGCCCTCCACGTCATCGATTACCTGGGCATAGATGTGTTCCAGGCTGCGGAAGACGTTCAGGCGCGGTCGCTCGCGTGAGCCAGAGACCTTCCTCCGAATGCGCCTGTGTCGTCTGTGACGAGCCGCTTGACGATCCGATTCT